>CAJGDT010000036.1 GCA_904502265.1 uncultured Barnesiella sp.
GATAGCAAGCGTGAATATTTCTACTTGGCTATGAACAAGCGTACCGATGGCAGTGACGTGCTCGATAAGACGCTCTACCTTGCCGACGAAAATGGCAACGTACTGCGCACCATCAAGCCCGAGGAGGGTAATGAGATTGAGTTCTCGAGTGGCGATATATTTGACTATAACACAGCCTACCCCAAGATGGTGTTGTCATTCTATAATGGTGAGAAGGATGCCTTTGAACTTCAATACTTCAACCTTCCCTTCGATACCTTTACAAGTGGCGGTGATGGCTCGCAAGACAATCCTTATGTCATAACAACTCCCGGTGAGTTGGCTCAAATGCATAACTACGTCAATGCCAACTTTGTACTAGGTAATGATATTGATATGAGTCAATATTCTCGCCCCTATATAGCACCAGTTGAGTTTATGGGCTCGTTTGATGGTAACAACTACTTCATATCAAATATTCAACTCAACCGCTCGGGCTTGTTTGACCATTTACATCATGCCATTATCAAAAATGTGCAACTCCAATCGCCTTCATTATACATAGGAGAAAATGCAATAGATATGGGCGTATTAGCCAATAGTTCGCTCGATGCCACAATTGAGAATGTGCATATCTACGATGCCTATATTTACGGTAAGGCAGGTAATGTTAATTATGTAGGAGGCTTGGTTGGTAATACCTTTGGTACTACAATCAATGCTGTATCGATGTTGCGTGCTTTCGACCTATATTCTATCGATAATTTTGGTGGTATTGTAGGTTCTCTCGAATCAAGTAGTGTAAATGCGGCAGTTGCAACCGGTGAGATCGATTTTTGTACAAATTTTGGTGGTATTGCATCGAGTGTAGATGCAAAAAGTTCTATCAGTAATGCTCACACTGATTTTGCAGTACTCCTACCCTATACATCGGCAGGTATAGCTGCTAAATCAAGTGGTATCGTTGAATATTGTTACACAACAAGCTATGCTTATGGAGAGTTAGATGAATTGAATTATCCCAACCATGATTATAAAGATATGGTCTATACCAATAATGATGGTACAGTGAACGGCTGTGTTGGAGGCGAATCAATCAAGAATGAAAGTCGTCAATTCTTCGAGGCTCTCGGATTTGCATATGGCAATAGCTACGATGCTCCTTGGATGGGTGAAGGCGTTCCTGTCCTTTACTTCGAAAACGAGCGTAATAGTACTCCTACTATCGAGACTGTAGAGAGTGGTATTCTATTCAACGGAACGACTGTAGTTGTTACCGATGCTCACAGTATTGCATTGTACAATATGCAAGGTCAACTTGTTGTAACTACACAAGGCACAACACTCGATGTAAGCCATATTGCCAATGGTATATATGTTGTATTTGCAAGCAACAATCAAGGAGTTCTACACACACGCAAGGTTGTAGTGCGATAAAAGAAAAATTTTATATAAAATAAAAATCCGGTCACATGCTTATGCGTGCGACCGGATTTTTTTGCTACTTTTGTCATGGACACACAGCAAAGTCAATGTCCGACAAATAAACTGATTGTTGATACTTTAATATAGTTGTAATATGTCTTGTTTCAGAGTACTATTGTGTATTATATTTCCCCCTCTTGCGGTATTGGACAAAGGTTGTGGCTCAATAGCTATTGTCACTATACTCACATTGTGCGCTTGGATACCGGGTGTTATAGGAGCATTGGTTATACTCAATAACAATAACCCGAAGACGTAAGATTAAGTTCTTTACTCAATCTCTTTCTATTTATTTACATGAGTGCATAGCTGTTTTACAAGATTATGGTTTTGGGCCATCTGTTCAGCTATGTCTATATGTAATGTAGCTTCCTCCTTTAGCAGTCTTGATATGCCGGTAGACGAGTCGAAATTTCCGGTGAGAAGTATTACGTTTATCTTCATGGCCTTCAGCTTTCTGATAAGCATCTCATGGTCGGCATCACCGGTTATAAGTACAACATAGTCAAACTTGCGAATGGCTGCCAATTCGTATGCCTCAAGCGCATACCATACATCAATACCCTTTTCTATAACATTGCCGTCAATCTCGCGTAAATGCTTGTAGTGAAAGATTACATCATTGGCAATGAGTGTGTCTTCGAAATGCCTTTCGGAAAAGAGTAGATTCTTGGCATTTGCATCCGATGCACGATAACGACCTCTGAAGAAGTGACTCTCGGTTATATGACAACGACTCTTGTCGATGCCACAATCTTCGGCTACTTTTGAGCGTATATATTGCATCAATTGTGTTACGTCAATTCGCATTGCGAGTGTCTGTGACAAACTTTTATCTATCTTGGCATAGTATCCGCCATCTATAAACAGGCCTATTGATATAGTGTTGGTATTCATATCTGCGATTTTATGTTACGGGTTAACTTCCTGCAAATTTAGCGTAAGGTGAGCGAAGAAAAGCAAGATTACTTGTTTTTTCTACCTCACCGCATCCTATATTCCACAAATATACGATTTATTTGGTTATAATAAAAACAGAGGCCACATCCACAAAGGATGCAGCCTCGATTTGTTTTATTACTTATTACGGTCTATTAGAAACCCATTTCCATTTCGATGAGTTTGAGATTCTTAGCATCGTTGAGGTTGTAATAGATGCTACGGAGAGCTACCATGTACTCACGCTCGTTAGCGTCGATTTGGTGAGCTTTCTCGTAGTAAGGCAATGCTTGACGATAAAGAGGAAGTACTTCTGCTTCTTTAGCGGCATTGAACTCAGCTGTGTTAGTAATCTTCTCGCTCAATTCGTTGTTTTTCTCAACGGCTTGGTTGAAGTACATACGACCCATATTACCCAATGCAAGAGCAAAATTGGGTTGCATCTTGAGAGCCTTTTCAAAGCACTCAATAGCACCGTTTACGTCGCCTTGAGCCTCGAGGAGTTGACCTTTAACGTTCCACAACTCGGGATTTTCGGGATCGTTAGCAACTACTGCGTTCAAAACATCAATAGCTTTGTTGTAGTCATTGCTTGCAATGTAGAGGTTGATAAGACGAAGGCTGTAGTAGTTCTCTTTTTGAGTGAAAGTGCTACCATCAGGGCGAGTAGCTACTACGTCGAGGTTCGAGAATAGTTCGTTACCTTCATTCAATGTAGCAATGAGGTTTGCTGTATCTTTAGCAGCTTCGTATTGACCAACGATGAATTTGTAAACGTTGTTTTGCTCATAACCATTACCCTTTGCACGCAACAAAGCCTTCAATGTCAACTCATCGTCGCCAGAGTTAAGTGCAGCTAATGCTGCATTGTATTCGAGCATAGCATAGATTGAGTCGGCAGGCATATCCTTTGCAACGGGTGCCATGAAAGGAAGGTCACGAATTTCAATAAAGATGTTCCACATCTCATAGGCCTTCATGTACTCTTGGGCGTTGAAGTAGCGTACACCGGCATTGATGTAACCATCAGAGTTGGCCAACAAGTCTTTTTGGATGTTTTTGATGTATTTGGGTTTTACTTTACCCTTGGCATTGGGAAGAGTATCGAGAGCTACAGCCTTGCGGTAGTATTTGTAACCATTCTCGAGAGCGAGGTCCATTTCGGCCTCTTTAGCAGCCATACCAAATTGTGCTTGCTCGTTTTCTTTCTCATAGAAACGTTGCTCAATATTACCAGCTACATACCAAGCCTTGACATCTTCTGCCGATTCGCCTTCGAGAGCTTGTTTGATTGTATTACGAGCTGTTTTGAAGTCGGGTTTCTCTGATTTTTTAGCCAAACTCCAAGCTTGATCAACAAGCGCTTTTTGACCAAATGAAAGTGTTGCAGAAAGAAGCAACAATGATGCAGTCAATAATGTTTTTTTCATAATTTTCGTTGTTATAGTGTTACAATATTTAGACTATTATTCATTTGTGGGGTTTAATGTTTCTTGCGAAGAAGTTGGTTGTTCGCCATTTTCGGGTGTAACAGTTTCAGTAGTCTCTTCGTTTTCGTCGGTTGCCGATAGTACCTTACATACCGATGCGATTTCGTCGTTGCGTTTCTCAAGGTTGATGATGCGCACACCTTGTGTGGCACGTCCCATTACACGCACATCGGCTACTTTCATACGCAAGGTAATACCCGATTTATTGATAATTACCAAGTCATTCTCGTCGGTTACATTTTTGATAGCAACTACTTTGCCTGTCTTGTCGGTAATCTTCATAGTCGCAACACCCTTACCACCACGGTTGGTGATTCGATAGTCTTCAGCAATAGAACGTTTACCATAACCTTGTTCCGAGATAACCATTACAGTCTCCTCTTGGAAGTTCTTGACAACAATCATGCCTACTGCAGCATCTTGACCGTCTTCGTCAAGGCGTATACCACGAACACCGGTAGCTACGCGACCCATTTCGCGTACAGTACTCTCGTGGAAGGTAATGGCACGACCATTACGGTTGGCAATAACAAGGTGGCAATTGCCATCTGTGAGGCGTACATCGATGAGTTGATCACCCTCGAGGATGTTGATGGCGTTAACACCATTTTGACGAGGACGCGAATAAGCCTCAAGTTTGGTTTTCTTGATAATACCGCTACGAGTACAGAATACAAGATTATGTGTAGTATTGTACTCGGGGTCTTGCAATTGTTTCACACGGATAAATGCATTGACTTTGTCATCCGACTCGATATTGAGCATGTTCTGAATAGCGCGACCCTTAGAGTTTTTAGCGCCCTCGGGTATCTCATATACCTTAAGCCAATAGCAACGTCCCTTTTGTGTAAAGAAGAGCATGTAGTTATGCATTGAAGCCGGATAGATGTACTCGATAAAGTCCTCATCGCGCGTATCACTACCCTTTGCACCTACTCCACCACGACCTTGTGCACGGAACTCGGTAAGAGGTGTACGCTTGATATATCCCATGTGCGAAATGGTGATAATCATTTCATCATCGGCATAGAAGTCCTCTGCATTAAACTCCTCACTTGCGTACACGATGTCGGTACGACGCTCATCGCCATACTTCTCTTTAATCTCATTGAGTTCGTCTTTGATAACTTGCATACATACCTCATGGTTCGAGAGAATCTCTTTGAAGCGACGAATTGCCTCTTCAACTTGTTGGAATTCGGCGTGAAGTTTGTCTTGCTCAAGACCTGTGAGTTGACGCAAACGCATTTCGACGATTGCAGCAGCTTGCTTGTCACTAAGCGCGAAACGCTCCATCAATCGGGTACGTGCTTGCTCGCCGTTTTGTGATGAGCGTATGATGGCAATAACTTCATCAATATTGTCGCTGGCAATGATAAGACCTTCGAGAATATGTGCACGTTCCTCGGCCTTTTCAAGATCAAACTGTGTGCGACGAATTACTACTTCATGACGGTGGTCGATGAAGGCTTGTAACAATTGCTTGAGGTTGAGCAATTGGGGACGACCATTTACAAGTGCAATGTTGTTAACGCTGAAAGATGATTGCAAAGCAGTCATCTTGTAGAGCTTGTTGAGCACTACGCTGGCATTTGAGTCGCGCTTGATGTCGATTACGATGCGCATACCGCTACGGTCACTCTCATCGTTAATGTTTGATATGCCATCGAGACGCTTTTCTTCAACAAGGTCGGCAATGTTTTTAATGAGTTCGGCCTTGTTTACGCCATAAGGTATTTCGTTTACGATGATAGATTCGCGGTTACCATCGTTTTCAATTTCAGCTTTAGCGCGTACAATGATACGACCACGGCCGGTCTCAAATGCATCCTTAACACCCGAGTAGCCATAGATGGTAGCACCGGTGGGAAAATCGGGAGCCTTAACATACTGCATTAAGTCAGAAACCTCGGCCTCAGGGTTGTCAATAAGTGCAATTGATGCATTGATACACTCGGTAAGGTTGTGAGGAGGCATATTGGTAGCCATACCTACAGCAATACCCGATGCTCCATTAACCAACAATTGGGGAATGCGTGTGGGTAATACGGTGGGTTCTTCAAGAGTATTATCGAAGTTGGCCGAGAAATCAACTGTTCGTTTATTGATATCAGCAAGCATTTCTTCGGCTATACGTGAAAGTCGTGCCTCGGTGTAACGCATTGCTGCAGGTGAGTCACCGTCAATTGAACCAAAGTTACCTTGACCATCAACCATACAATAGCGCAATGACCAATCTTGAGCCATGCGAGCAAGGGCAAAGTATACCGATGAGTCACCGTGAGGGTGATACTTACCGAGTACCTCACCGACTATACGGGCACACTTTTTGTAAGGTTGATTGTGGGTATTATTGAGACGCTCCATTCCGTACAATATGCGACGGTGTACAGGCTTGAGACCATCTCTTACATCGGGCAAGGCACGAGCCACGATTACCGACATTGAATAGTCGATATATGATGATTGCATCACCTGCTCGATGTTTACTTTCTGAATTTTGTCTTGGTCTAACATATTATTTGTTTGTTATCTATTTGTTTTTCTATTACACACACCTTTCATCATGCGCTTTTGCGCGCGTGCGCGTAGTTATTAGCGTACAAAGATAATTATTTTTTGCTCAACTTGTCTGCGAATTATTGTTTTTTATAATTCTGGTTTTAAATTTTCGGCACACTATTTGTTTAATATGTAATAACGAATGATATGTTTTTTATAGAGTTATATATGACAAAAACTGCTACCTTTGTCGCTTGAAAATGATAAAAGGTTAGGAGAAAGAATATTATATGGAAAGAAATTTTTCTACTCATGCCAAAAGCGTATTGGCATACAGCCGTGAAGAGGCCGGACGCTTGCAAAATACCGATATTTTGCCCGAACATTTATTGTTGGGCATCATTCGTGATGGAGAAAGTCGTGCCATTGATGCAATACTTAGTCTTGGTATTAACCCATTGTCACTGCGTAAAGCTATTGAAAGTGAGCTCACGGCCGAATCGGAAATATCTGCCGGTCAAGAGATTACAATTAGCAAGAGTACCGACCGTGTCTTGAAAATGAGTATGTTAGAATCGCGTATGATGAAAAGTAGTGAAACCGATACCGAACATATATTATTGGCCATATTGCGCGATAAGAATACTTCAGCATCTCGTATTTTGAATGACAATAATGTGACATACGATGACGTTTTGTCTTATCTAAAGGATAATACTGACATTACGAGCTCGCATTCTAAACCACAAATGGGTGCCGGTTTTGAAGAAGATGAAGAAGATGAAGAAGTACCCCGCATGTCTTCATCAAGTAGTACGCACCACCAACCTACTACAACATCAACTTCAGGTGGTGATACTCCCGTGCTCGACAATTTCGGCACGGATATGACTCGTGCTGCCGAAGAGGGACGTTTAGACCCGGTTGTGGGACGAGAAATGGAGATAGAACGATTGGCGCAAATCTTAAGTCGTCGAAAGAAAAATAACCCAATACTTATTGGTGATCCCGGAGTGGGCAAATCGGCCATTGTTGAGGGCTTGGCTTTGCGTATAGTGCAGCGTAAAGTATCGCGTGTATTGTTTGGAAAGCGTGTTATATCGCTTGACGTAGGTTCTATTGTTGCAGGAACAAAATATCGAGGACAGTTTGAGGAGCGTATGAAGGCTATTCTCAATGAATTGTCGAAGAACCCCGATATCATACTCTTTATTGATGAAATTCACACTATTGTAGGTGCAGGAGGTGCAACTGGTACACTCGACGCAGCCAATATGCTTAAGCCGGCACTGGCACGAGGTTCGTTGCAATGTATTGGTGCGACCACACTTGACGAGTATCGCAAAAATATAGAGAAAGATGGTGCTCTTGAGCGTCGTTTTCAAAAGATCTTGGTTGAACCAACTACGCAAGAAGAGACTTTGCAAATTTTGCAAAACATAAAGGAACGATATGAAGACCACCATAATGTTACTTATACTGATGATGCATTAGAAGCTTGTGTCAAACTTACAGCTCGCTATATAAGCGATCGCAACTTCCCTGACAAGGCCATTGATGCTCTTGACGAAGCAGGTTCTCGTGTGCATATTACCAATATTGTGGTACCTAAAGAGATAGAAGAACTTGAAAAACAGATTGAGGAGGCCGGCAATGAGAAAATGCGTGCTGTAAATGCTCAAAACTATGAGTTGGCGGCAAGTTATAGAGACAAATCTCGAGAGTTGCAAGTAAAACTGGAGCAAGCTAAGAAAGAATGGGAGTCGAGAGTGTCACAACATCGTGAATTGGTCGATGAAGAAAAAATAGCGGAAGTCGTTGCCATGATGTCGGGTATTCCTGTGCAACGTGTTGCCGAAGGCGAAAACCGTCGTTTGCTCGATATGAATGAGGCAATAAAGGAGGTTGTCATAGGGCAAGACAAGGCTGTTGACACTGTTGTTAAGGCTATTCAGCGCAATCGTATAGGCCTAAAAGACCCCAATAAACCTATTGGCACATTCTTATTCCTTGGCCCTACCGGTGTGGGTAAGACTCACCTCGCCAAGAAATTGGCTGAGCAACTATTCGATAGCAAAGATGCTCTCATACGCATTGATATGAGTGAGTATATGGAGAAGTTCTCTGTGTCACGATTGGTAGGTGCGCCTCCGGGATATGTGGGTTATGAGGAAGGTGGTCAACTTACCGAAAGAGTACGACGCAAACCCTACTCTGTTGTGTTGCTTGATGAGATTGAGAAAGCGCACCCCGATACGTTCAACTTGCTGTTGCAAGTGATGGATGAGGGACGTTTGACTGATAGTTTGGGTCGTCAGGTTGACTTTAAAAATACGGTAATTATACTTACCTCTAATATAGGTACTCGTCAGCTTAAGGACTTTGGTCATGGCGTGGGTTATGCTGCTCCTGCCATTGATGATAAAGAGAAGTCTCGCCACGTTATCACGAAGGCTCTCAATCGTGCTTTTTCGCCAGAGTTCCTCAATCGTGTTGATGATATTGTAATGTTCGATCAACTCGATAAAGAGTCAATCTATAAGATTATTGATATTGAGTTGATAGGCTTCCGTAATCGCATTGAACAACTTGGTTATAAGTTGATTATCACAGATGATGCTAAGGCTTTTATTGCCGAGAAGGGTTATGATGTGCAATATGGTGCTCGACCGCTGAAGCGTGCTATTCAAAAATATCTTGAGGATGAAATGGCAGAGATGATCATTCGTGCAGCCATCCATAATGGTGATACTATCAAGGTCGATTATGACAAGGAGGAAGACAAAATCGTTACTACTATTGTCGACACGTCGTTGCTCAATGAGTAATTGAAAATATTTTAAGCCAAAATGTCAGCCTTACGAGGCTGGCATTTTTTTTGCTTTATATATGACAAAAAAGTAATAATATTAAAACCATATATCATGCAAAAAGGAACTATAGGGGTAACTACCGATAATATTTTCCCCATTATCAAAAAATTCTTGTATAGTGACCACGAAATTTTCCTTCGTGAAGTTGTGTCAAATGCTGTAGATGCTACTCAAAAACTCAAGACCTTATCGTCAGTAGGCGAATTCAAGGGCGAATTGGGTACATTGGATGTGCGTGTAGCTATTGATAAAGAGGCCGGTACACTCACTATCAGCGATAGCGGTGTGGGTATGACAGCCGATGAGATAGAGCGCTACATCAATCAAATAGCTTTCTCGGGTGCCGAAGAATTTGTCGAGAAATATAAGAATGATGCCAATGCTATTATAGGCCACTTTGGATTGGGTTTCTACTCAACATTCATGGTATCGAAAAAGGTTGAGATTCGCACACTTTCATTCCGTGAAGGTGCAAAGGCTGTACAGTGGAGTTGCGATGGTACCCCCTCGTTTGAGATGACTGAGATTGAGAAGGCTAACCGCGGTACTGACATTATTTTATATATCGACGATGAAAATAAAGAATTCCTCGAAACTCAACGTGTAGAGACACTCTTGCGCAAGTATTGTCGTTTCTTGCCTGTACCTATCATATTTGGTAAAGAACAAGAGTGGAAAGATGGCAAATATGTGGATACCGATGTCGACAAGGTTATCAATAACCTTACTCCTGCCTGGACACGTAAACCCACCGAACTTACCGACGAGGACTATCGTGAGTTCTATCATGAAATTTGCCCTGGAGCCGATGAGCCTCTCTTCTGGATACACCTTAATGTTGACTATCCTTTCAATCTTACAGGTATACTCTACTTCCCCAAGATAAAGAGCAACCTTGACCTTAATCGTTACAAAATTCAGTTGTATTGCAACCAAGTATATGTAACCGACTCGGTTGAAGGTGTAGTGCCCGATTTCTTGATGCTGTTGCAAGGTGTTATCGACTCTCCCGACATTCCGTTGAATGTGTCACGCTCATACTTGCAGAGTGATTCGAACGTGAAGAAAATATCGACCTATATTACCAAAAAAGTTGCCGACCGTCTTCAAGAGATATTTAACAGCGACCGTAAGCAATTTGAGGAGAAGTGGAACGATATCAAACTCTTTATTGAGTATGGTATGCTCAGCGACGAAAAGTTCTACGAGCGTGCTGCCAAATTTGCATTGTTGCAAAATACCGATGCTAAATTCTTTACCTTTGAAGAGTATAAAAACATTATAGCCGCAGAGCAAACCGATAAAGATGGCAACCTTATCTATCTTTATGCGACAGATAAGACTGCTCAATATAGTTATATCGAGGCTGCAACAGCACGTGGATATGATGTGTTGTTGATGGATGGTCAGCTTGACTCACATTATATAGGAATGCTTGAGCAAAAGTTCGAAAAGAGCCGCTTTGTTCGTGTGGATAGTGATGTTGTCGACAATCTTATACGTAAAGAAAACAGCCGTGAAGTAAAACTCACAACTCAAGAGCGCGAGGCTATGACTACAGTGTTTAAGTCACAAATACCCACTATTGAGAAGGGCGAATTTATGGTAATGTTTGAGGCTCTTGGCGAGAATTCAGCTCCTGTTATGATTACTCAAAGCGAGTATATGCGTCGCATGAAAGAGATGGCGGCTGTACAACCCGGCATGAGCTTCTATGGCGAGTTGCCCGATACTTTCAACCTTATTGTCAATACCGATCATCCGTTGTGCAAGAAGGTTCTTGCCGATACTGATGTGGCTTGTAATGAAGCTATTGCTCCTATTGTGTCGAAACTTGATGCTGTAAATGCCGAGATTGCACGCCTCAATAATGAGCGTAAGGACAAGAAAGATGAAGAGATACCTGTAGCCGACAAAGAGGCTCTGCGTAATGCCGAAAATGAAGCAGCCTACTTGCGCAAGCAACAAGAGGGCGTGTATAGCGAGTATGCTCAAAACAACAACTTGGTAAAACAACTTATCGACCTGGCCTTGTTGTCGAACAACATGCTTCGTGGTGAAGCTTTGAGCCGTTTTGTTAAGCGCTCATTTGACATGTTATAATCACGAACAATTGAGCTGCCTTGAAATAGAAGTGGCTGTACCTGATGTTGGGTGCAGCCACTTCTGTTTTTGTATTAATATCTA
>CAJGDT010000037.1 GCA_904502265.1 uncultured Barnesiella sp.
ATACCGCACAGAAAGAGAATACCGACGATAAAATTATTTTCTTCATAAAAGATTATTATTAGCGAACTACAATCTTTTGAGACTTCACATTGCGGCCGTTCTCAACCAAGGTATATACATATACACCTTTAGAAAGACGCTCAAGTGCTACCTCACCATTGTTACCATCAAGAGCAACATTAGCTACGCGAGCACCAACAATGTTTGTAACAACGAGGCTACGCTCAGCAACTGCATCAAATGCATAGTTGCAAACGAGGTTAGTACCACGTTGGTATACATTCATATTGTTGTTTACACCGGCCTTGTTTACTGCAGCTACATACTTAGCATAGTCGAAGATAACTGTTACATATGTAAAATCATCTTCATTAGCAGCATTTACCAACATATAGTCGGCCTTAATGTAAGCATCTTGATAGCCACCAAAGTCGGGTTGGTTAGACATAATCATAAATGCAGTATGGAACGCACAGTCGGGCTTGCCTTCAGCATCTACATAAAAAGGAGGAGCTGTAACAGACTCACCGGCAACACATTGCCATGTACACAAGCTCAGGCCATCACCAAAACCGGGGATACCCATCAACTCAGAGTACTTATTATCGTAGCTCTCATATGACATGATCACCTCAACATCTTCACCTGTATTATTTTTAAACTCGACATGCCAAGGCATTTCACCTGCTTCAGCATCAAACTCTGTCACTTCAACAACAGCACCATCTTGAAGCACTTCACCTTTGTACATCATTTGTACCGATTGTGCTTGTACGCTTACTGCAGCAACTGCAGCAGCAACAAAAAGTAAAATTTTCTTCATACTATATCCTTTCTTTTATAATTTATATACATATATATTATTGAGCCACTACGTCGGCTTGGTTGCATTGCAATACGCGCTTGCTACCATTCTCATATACAAATACCACTACCGCGCAGTTCTCTGCAACCCATTTCTCATTGAGAGTGGTTGTACAAGTATATGTAGCTTTTTCACCGGCAGGAAGCGATTGAATGCTTTCACCCCAAGTGCCGTTAGCAGCAGCACGGAATACATGATTATGCTCATACTCCTCATCAACAATGTCACCGGGTTTCAATTGCATACCAATGACATTCTCAACGATTTGCACTTGCAAGTTGAGGTCAGCAGGCATATTTTCATAAGCCTCTACTTCGGTAGTAACTGTCAACTCGCGTGAAGCAGCATCGAAAGCAACAGTAGGCAACACTTCACAAACGGGCTCTTTACCAAGCTCAGCGATGGCATAAGTCATCCATTTTTCTTTGGTACGTACAGCCCAGTCTTCGCCAGTAAAGTGTTCGCGATTGAGCATAGCTGCGGGGTTGGCTTGTACGCCAAAGTAGTTATAATAAGTTGCTCCATCGGCAGTAATGAAATTTTGCTTAGCAAACTCACCGGTAGGCATAGCCAACATACCGGCATGGATACCAATTACCATTACACGACCGGGATAAAACTCTTGTATTTCATGAACAATAGCAGCACCATCGGGACAGTTTACACACTTATGACCGGTAAACTCTTCAATAAGCAAACGTTGTACACGCTCACCACCTTGTTGTTCTACCTCAATGTAACGGTCATTCTCGGGTATAACATCACACGACACGAAAGCGGCCACTACAAAAACAAATGCTATAATATTAAATAATGTGCGTTTCATACTTTATTAGAAGTTATAAGAGTAAGAAATTTGAACACCACGAGTTGCGGGGATGTAACGGCATACGCCACCGGCACAGTTATAACCGGCACGTGTACGTACATAACCTGCTTGCAAACGGTGTGAGCCATAAGTACCTGTCACAAGAGCTTGATAATAGTGAATGTTGGTATCGCCAACGTTCCACATATCGGCAACTGTAAACATCAAGTAGGGCAATACTGATACCTCAACAAGGCCATACAACCAATCGCCTTGGTCTTGCTTGGTGTTGAGATATTGCAACTCCATACGAGCTGTCACAGTCTTGCTTATTTGGTATTTACCATCAAGCACAATAATGTGCGAGTCAATCATACCACCCTCACCTTCGATTACCGACTTATTGTACTTTTGGAACATATACATAGCCGATAATTTGAAATCTTTGGTAAACTTCTTGCTAAGTTCGATACCGGCCTCGGCATAGAACAAGTCACCCATACCGAAGAAGGGAGATGTGTAACCATTTGAACCCATAACACCATATTTACCTACGGGTGCATTTGACAATGTACCATCTACGTAGTTACGCTCGATGTCGTAAATAAGCGATCCGCGCAATACGAGGTCAGTACCATATTTACCACCCAAAGCAGTCTTACGAGGGAATTTGTAACGGAACTCACCTTGGAAAGCCCACTCACCCATCAATTGTGTTGCATAGGGATAGAGAGCTGCCAACGCATATGTATGTTGGTATGAGAATGCGGGCAAGTAGTTGATGTAGCACGATGACGAAACGGGGTCGGCACTACGCTCGGTACGGAAAGCAAAGTTATCGCTACGCTTAGCTTGAACAAAGAAGCTCATACCCTTTTGCGAATAAGAAGCCGACAACATAGCAACTTGTCCGGGCTTATAGATATATCCGTTGCTTGCAGTGGGGTCATTTGCTTTATATGCATACTCCGCCAAAAGGTCAAAACCACCGGCACCAAACTTAAGACGAGCATCGAATGCACCTACATTGGCAGGAAGGTTAAGACGATATTGAGGTGTAGCATAAACAATCTCATCCTCTTCATGACGCGACACATAAGATGCACCCAACATCATACGGATATTATTCTCAGCAAGGGGTTTAAACCACTCTTCAAATCCGAGTTCCACATCGGCACCCATAATAGAAGCATCGGTCCACTCCCAGTAATGACGTTGAATACCGGCAAGAGCTTTCAAGCGCACACCGGGGATAATAGAAGTCTTTATACGACCACCCAAGATGGCATTATCAACACCCAAAGAGCGTTCTTCGTAACCATAGAGAACAAAGCCACTACCGAATTGCTCATAGAAAGTACCGGCAGTAATCTCGGTATTGGCAACATTACCGCTTACAAAGAAGTGAGGCACACCCCATCCCTTAAAGGCATCTTCGAAACCGGGAAGAGGGAATTCCAAAAACTCTGCGCGCAAACCAGCCGAGATATATTGGCTATGCACATTCAATGTAAGATATGTATTGGTGTTGAAATCACCGGTATATTCAGTACCGATAGCCTCATCTTGTTGAGGAACGAGCATGTCGCTCTGTATACTACCAGTAACAGTAGCCGTGCCCAAGTCTACGGCATACATACCGAGACTTGCGCACGCCATTAATGCGAGTGCTATGTGTTTTTTCATAGACAATATCTATACTTCTAGTATTTTTAGATTATTTTTTGAGCAAAGCTCTTACTGCTTCAATGAGGTGCTCCTCTGAGCCATCAGTATATTGAGTACGAGTCTCAACAACGTTATTTTTACCATCAATAATAAATACAGTGGGAACCATATTTACACCCATAGCACGTTTGAAATCGCCATTGGGGTCGAGCAATACTTGATACTCGTAACCTTTGCTATTAACAAGAGGTTTAACTTTAGACTCATCTTGAGCCTTGTCAATAGAAACAGCGATAAGTTTTACACCTGTTTCGTCTTGCCAGTCAGCATACACCTCATTCACAGCATCAAGCTCACGCAAGCAGGGCTTACACCAAGTAGCAAAGAAGCTGATAATGTAAGGCTTACCATCATTATTCAACTTAGCTGTATCAATGCGTTTGCCATCGATATCTTTCAATTGCACAGAAGGAAGTTCAGCAAAAGCCGACACACTCAAAAACAATGCCACTACGGCCAACAAAAATTTTTTCATAACAATGTATTTATTTCATTAATATTAATTACTAAATCTTTGTCATTAAGACTCAAAATTCACTATTTGGTTTAATCCTCTGAATAAATATCACAAATTAAAAGCAAAAATCTGACTTTCGACCGAGCTAAAAACCGCCAAAAGCCACTTTCTCAGTGCAAAGATAATAAAAGTCTCTTACACCAATACAATGTTTATGCAATTTTATTATTTGTTAAGCTATAAAACAACCACTTTACACATTACTTTTTATCTTGTGCATCTTGATAGGTTTTGGCCAATCCACCTTCGGCAGTCTCTTTATAAAGACTTGGCAAGTCATGTCCCGTTTCTCGCATCGCACTCACCACATTATCAAACGGCACACGATGACGACCATCGGAGAACATAGCAAATGCTCCCGCATCATACGCACGTGTTGCAGCAAACGCATTACGCTCTATACATGGTATTTGCACCAATCCACACACGGGATCACAGGTAAGGCCGAGGTGATGCTCCAGTCCCATTTCGGCAGCATACTCTATTTGTGATATCGAACCACCCGACAGCTGGCAAGAAGCAGCTGCTGCCATAGCACACGCCACACCTATCTCACCTTGGCAACCCACTTGAGCACCTGATATCGAAGCATTATGCTTAACCACATTTCCAAACAGTCCGGCCGTAGCCAATGCCCGCAAAATACGCGAATCGGGTAAGTGAAATTGGTCTTTCATATAATACAACACAGCAGGCAATACTCCACACGAGCCACATGTGGGAGCTGTAACTATCGTACCACCCGATGCATTCTCCTCAATAACAGCAAGGGCATACGAATACATAAGACCTCTATTATAAAGTTGCTTCACCGAATTTTGTGCATGTATATAGTAGTCACCCGCTTTGCGACGCACACCAAGTCCTCCGGGCAAGACACCTTCGGCATCAAGACCTCTTTTTATAGCCTCTTGCATTACACGCCACACTTCGGCAAGATATTCCCAAACATCGGCACCTTCGCAATGCTCCACGTATTCCCAGAAACTATAGCCTTGATTTTGACACCACTCCAATATTTCTTTTATTGAGGTTTTGTCATACAACTTCACATCGGCACAAACATCATCACTCAACGCGCCACCGCCCACACTAAAGGTGGTCCACGAACGCATTACAGCTCCATGTTCGTCCATCGCCTCAAATCGCATACCATTGGGATGCTCCGGCAACACCTCCTGCGGGCGCCATTCTATTGTTATTGGCGCACTTTTTGACAGCACATCGGTGATGGCAGCATCGGTCAAGTGACCACGACCAGTAGCAGCCAAACTACCATAAAGCACCACTTTATATGCCGACGCATCGGGTGTTTGACTCAAAAATTCTTGTGCGGCACGGCGAGGCGCCATCGTATGGCTGCTCGACGGGCCACAGCCTATACGGTATATATTCTTAATAGACTCCATATCTCACAACGAGTATTAAAATTCCCGACAAAGTTACAAATAATCAATAAATTCACGTCATACCAAGCCATCCAATGTATATTCTTTTGTCTCTTTTTTCAAATACAGCAAATATTTAACAAAAAGAGCCTCACTAAGATTGTCCACATAAAATATAATTGGTAATTTTGTGCCGTCTAAGCATTTTTCAAAACCCTGAAATATGAAAAAATCAGCATTCTACATATTCATTATAGCATCGCTATTTCTAACATCTTGCCAACTCACCCAAAAGGTGCCTTACATGCAACAAATAGACGATGTACCTATCGAAGTGTTCACCAATGCACCTACCGTACCCGAGCAGATTATTCGCCCCGGCGATTTGTTGGATATTACCGTTATGGCAACCGATCGCACATCGGTACAGCCATTCAACCGCCGCGTTGTCGACGTAATGACTGTTCGCACATCGAGCTACTCACAAGAAGAGCTCAACTACTATTTGGTTGACAATAACGGATATATTGACATGCCTGTTTTGGGTCGCATCAAGGCTCAAGGCATGACAAAAAGTGAACTTGAGGAGTATGTACGTAATCAGATTTATCCCCGATACATACACGAAATACCGTCAGTTACTGTACGATTTGAGAACTTCCGCATATCTGTTATTGGCGATGTTCTCAAACCAGGCTCGTACACAATTCCCAACGAACGTGTAAACCTACTCGAGGCATTGGCCCTTGCCGGTGACCTCAACATCACAGGTCGTCGCGACAATGTATTACTTGTACGCATCAATTCGGATGGCTCGCGCACCACAGCTCGCATCGACCTCAACGACAAAGAACTTATCATGTCGCCCTTCTTCTACCTCCAACAAAACGACATCATCTATGTAGAGCCTAACCAATCGAAGGCAGCAAGTGCTTACTCGGTACCTCCTGCAGCTTCAATTGCCATCAGTGCCACCAGCGTTGCCTTGTCGGCAGCATCACTCATTCTTACTATCTTGACATACTCAAAATAACAAATAATGGACAATCTCAATTTGAACAACAGAAACGAACAAGGCGAAGAGCAAAGTTTTGATATTACATTATTTCTACTTGAGTGCCTATCGAAATGGAAATGGTTTGTTATAAGCCTTTTTGCCATCATCGGTATGGCAGTATTTTACATTATTTGCCAAGTACCCTCTTACAAAGTTGACTCACTTGTCCTCATCGTTGATAAATGGTCAAAAAGTCAAGGCGACGTATTGACTCAAAGCTTGGGTATTACTACCGGAGCCGACAACATCATTACCGAGATGCAAATAATGCGTTCTCGCTCAATTACCAAGAAGATTGTTGACGACCTCGATTTGCACACAAACTATAGTTACAAAGGCAGTTTGCGCAATACACCTCTATACAACAACACCCCTATCACGGTAAAGCCGGACTCAACAACCGACTTAAACCAACTGAAGAGCGACATTCTACTTACCATATCACTATCTGCCGAGAAGGAGTTATTCAATATCGAAGGTAAATACATGCAAAGCGCAGGAGCACTATGCGATGCAGAGGAAAAGAAAATCGCACTCACTGATGTACAACTCCCCTACTCACTATATCTCCCAACTGTAGGTACATTTATTATTGAGCAAGTTCCCGGCTATGAATCTCTCAACAAACCTCTATTGGTACACATTAGTACCCCTACAAAGGTAGCTATGGAGTTGTCGAAAGCTTTACAACTCTCGCAATACGACAAGAACACCCTGCTTATTTCGGCTTCGTATACCACCCCTACACCTCAAAAAGGTATTGACATCATCAACCGTATGGTATACTACTACAACGAAGCCGGTATTACCAAGAAAAATCTTTCGGCCACTAATACCGAATCTTTTATCAACAAGCGCCTTGTATCGATACAAAAGGAACTTACCGACGTAGAAGAGAATGTCGAGCAATACCGTACACAGCGAGGTCTTACCGACCTCTCGTCCGAGGCACAAATATATCTAAAGCAGACAAGCGAATCGGACAAGGAACAGAGCCGACTTGATGTACAACTAAGCCTCATTGAGTATGTAGAAAACTTCTTGAGCGATCCCAACACCACCTTTGCTCCCATACCTATCTTGGGCATAAATGAAGGTGGCATGAGCAATCTTATTACTGAATACAACAAGGCTATTGCCGAGCGCGAACGCCTCTTGAACTCATCGAGCGAAAGCAACCCTGTAGTAAAAGAGATCTCACAAAACATCTTAGCCCTTAAAGGCACAGTATTGCAAGGTATTACATCCACACGCCGAAGTATCGAGTTGAGCAAAAAAGATATTGCTCGACAAGATGCCGAGAACGAGCAAAAAATACGCAACGTACCGCAATATGAGCGAGAGTTGACCGATATCATGCGCCAACAACGCATCAAGGAAAATCTATATGTATTCTTGCTCGAAAAACGCGAAGAAAATGCTCTGACACAAACACTTGCTGTAGGTGATGCCAGCATTATTGACGAGCCTACAACAATGCCTGCGCCTGTAGCACCCCAAAAGGGCCGAATACTTCTTATTGCCATAGTATTGGCATTAATCATTCCGGCTGGTGCCATCTACGTAAAAGGATTGATATTCCCCTCATTCCACGACAAAGTTGAATTGGAGAAAATGACCAACCTTCCTATTTTGGCCGAGATACCCAATTGCGGCAAAGACGATTTCTTTGTAATTAAAGAGAAGAGCAATAATAGCGCATCAGAATTATTCCGTCTGTTACGCAACAACTTGCAGTTTACATTCACATCACCCGACAAGAAAGTTATTATGGTAACCTCTTCGGTAAGTGGTGAGGGTAAAACTTTTATATCTTCTAACTTGGCCATCACTTTTGCCCACACCGGCAAGAAGGTACTTATCATAGGTCTTGACATACGTCGTCCAATGGCGGCCATATACTTTGGCTTTGACAACAAGCAAGGTGTTACCAACTACCTGTCATCGCAAGAAACCAATATAGACAAAATTATATTCCCCACCCAGTTTGCCAATCTCGACATCATACCCAGTGGCCCTATACCTCCCAATCCCAACGAGTTGTTGCTAAACAACAACCTTGACACTTTGATCGCCGAGGTACGCAAGCGCTACGACTATATTATTATTGACTCAGCTCCCGTTGGCATGGTTTCAGACTCATTCCTACTCGATCGCATAGTCGACATCAATTTATTCGTAACTCGTTCGAAGTACACTTCTCGAAGCCACATCAAAAACATCAACAACTTTGCATCAACAGGACGTCTTAAGTCATTATACCTCTGTATCAACGCAGTAGACATGACCACCAGCACATATTCATACCGCCGATATGGTTACGGCTACGGATATGGTTATGGCACCTACGGTTACGGAGAGGACAACAAGTCCAAGAAGAACAAATTCTTCTCATTTAAAAAATAACCCTCGCAATATACACCCCTCGGTGCATATACATGCGTCGAGGGGATTATTTTTTGCTATATAAAAACAAATAGTATAGAGATATAGAATGATTACAGTAAACAATTTAGGTATTCAATTTGGTAAAAGGGTGTTGTTTCAAGATGTAAACCTCACCTTCACGCCGGGCAACTGCTACGGTATTATCGGCGCAAACGGAGCCGGCAAGTCAACTCTTATGCGCATACTTAGTGGTCAACTCGACCCCACTCACGGTACAGTGAGCATGGCTCCCGGTGAGCGTCTATCAGTATTGAGCCAGGACCACTTCGAGTTTGACGAATGTACAGTGATTGAGACCGTTCTTCGCGGTCACACTGTATTGTGGGACATCATGCAAGAGAAAGATGCCCTTTACGCCAAAGAAGACTTTACCGATGCCGACGGTATACGCGCTGCTGAACTCGAGGAGCGATTTGCTGAGCTTGAAGGTTGGAATGCTGAGAGTGATGCCGCTGAGTTGTTGAGCGGATTGGGTATTAAAGAGGACAAACACTATATGTATATGCGCGACCTCAGCGGTAAAGAGAAGGTGCGCGTATTGCTTGCCAAAGCCCTCTTTGGTAATCCCGACAACTTGTTGCTCGATGAGCCTACCAACGACCTCGACCTCGAGACCGTAATGTGGCTTGAGAACTACCTATCGAACTGCGAAAACACCGTTCTCGTTGTATCGCACGACCGCCACTTCCTCGACTCGGTATGTACTCACACTGTCGATATAGACTTCAGTCGCGTACAACTCTTTGCCGGCAACTATAGCTTCTGGTATGAGTCGAGCCAGCTTGCCTTGCGCCAACAACAACAACAAAACAAGAAAGCCGAGGAGAAACGTAAGGAGTTGCAAGAGTTCATCCGTCGTTTCAGTGCCAACGTGGCCAAGAGTAAACAGACTACCAGCCGTAAAAAGATGCTCGAAAAGCTCAATATCGAGGAGATCCAACCCTCACAACGTCGCTATCCGGGAATTATCTTTACTCCCCAACGCGAGGTGGGTAATAAGATTCTCGAGGTTAAGGGTCTTGAAAAGAGTATCGAAGGTACAACACTCTTCCGCGATGTAAACTTCACCATCGAGAAGGACGACAAGGTAGTATTCCTCTCTCGCGACCCTCGCGCCATGACAGCACTGTTTGAGATTATCAACGGCAACATGAAACCCGATGCAGGCTCGTTCGACTGGGGACAAACTATTACAACAGCCTACTTGCCTCTCGACAACTCGGACTACTTCAACACCGACATGAACCTTGTCGATTGGTTGTCGCAATTCAGCGATGACTCGAGCGAAATATACCTCAAAGGCTTCTTGGGCAAAATGCTCTTCTCGGGCGAGGAGGTACTCAAGAAAGCATCGGTACTATCAGGTGGCGAGAAGATGCGTTGCATGATAGCCCGCATGATGATGCGTAATGCCAACACCATTATCCTCGACACTCCCACCAACCACCTCGACCTCGAGTCGATACAAGCCTTCAACAACATGCTCACAGCCTACAAGGGTGTGGTACTCTTTGCCTCGCACGACCACGAGTTTATACAAACCGTTGCCAACCGTGTCATCGAGCTTACCCCCAACGGCATCATCGACAAGATCATGGAGTATGACGACTATATCACCGACGAGCGCGTAAAAGCTGCTCGCGAACGCATGTACAATGTTTAATTTTTAATTATAAAGCACTATGGTTAAGCATATAGTATTATTCAAGCTCAATGTTGAGGAACCCGAGCGCACCCAAGTTATCAACGACTTTTGCAATGCAGTAATGGCTCTCCCCGAGCACATCGACGTGATACGCCATATCGAGATTTCGCGCAACATCAATCCTGCCGAGCAATACGACATAGCCCTTAACTCGACATTCGACACGCTTGACGATGTAGCTACTTACGCTACACACCCCGTGCACGTAGCAGCCGCCGGCCTACTCAAGGGCAAGGTAGCGTCTCGTGCTTGTGTCGACTACGAGATATAATACAACATCTGCTTCATCCTATCACAACACCTTCTATCAATGCGATAGAAGGTGTTTTTTTATCAAATTCTTATTATTTTTGTCTATCACTGCAACCATCCGTCGCATTGCATACGTCTAACGCATAGAAACACATAAGCATCGATGCCTATTGAAGAAGAATATTAACCAATTAAACCCTATAAAATGAAACGTATAGTTATGATGATGTGCAGTGCTATAGTAGCACTCATTTTCGCAACAAACACTATTGCAGCCAGCCACCCCTCTACCGCAGCCCGTAGCGAACAGTTTATCCTGGACAGCATGCGAATGGATGTTGAAAAAGCCGCTATCGAGGTTCAATATGATATGTATAACGACTCTCTTCAACACCAACTCGACGCAAAAAGCATTAGCAGCAGTACCGCCGAGGAGATTACCCAGTTGTTTATCCCCATCTCATTTTTTGCATTTATCATACTCATTATATGGATAATAAACCATATATCATACCGCAAACAACGCGACCGCTACCATATCATCGAGAAGGCTATCGATAACGGACAAGCCATTCCCGAGGGATTGTTTGACGAGCCTAAGAAGGGCAAAAAACATTGGACCAACACCCTGCGACAAGCCATCATTTTCTTGGCCATAGGTAT
>CAJGDT010000038.1 GCA_904502265.1 uncultured Barnesiella sp.
CATATACCACACTATCGATTCTCCATCGGGGCTCAAATTGAATAATATAGAATCTTCAAAGTCCCAATAGTAACACACCTCCGATGTCAAGCACATAAAAGACTCTTCATCACACGCATATCCAACCGCCGTTTCGCTTATAAACTCATCGGTTGTGTTATTATAGAATTTTTGAATTATAATTTCTCCTTCCCAGCTGAAGAGGGTATACTCATCTTTCGTACTATTCAAGCTCTTTTCGAGTCTGCCATCGGGAGTATAATAATCAACAGTTACTCCCATATCACTTGTCGACAAAACTGTTTTTACGGGGCCATTGAAATTTCCAATTCTTGTGGTATAAGTAAAAACTTGAGCTGAAACTGTGAGCGTAGCCAATAATGCCAACGCTAAAATCATGACTTTTTTCATAAATAATATTAGGATTTTCGGTTATTACAATTTTACATATCTACACCCGCTGTAACTTTGTTTAACAATTACAAACTTACATCAAGGCCTGTGTTTCAATTTCACAAATATAGAAAATATTTTAGAATAACAGACAATCGAGACTAAATTAATTGGACTGAAGATAAAACTACACTCTCAATAGCAATCTTATTTATTGAATATATTCTATGCAATCGCTATTAAATCTTGTAATACACCGTACCCTTAAGGACTCCATCGGGGATAATATAACCCAACTCGCGCAAGTGTATAATATCTTTCTTGATTGTATTTATCGACTCTTTGTGTAAGTGTCGGACTATGGCTGCAACACCCACCGGCTGGTTGTCGGCTATGAAATCGAGAATGGCTCGTTGACGACTATTTAGCACGCCCTTGTGCGAGGCCGACTTGGGTGGCAACACAGGTGCGTGCATGCCGCTAAAACGCTTAGCCGACTCATACACAGCACCAACAAAATAGAAAATCCAATTGGTTAAGCCCGACTTTGCATCGCTATCACTCAGCAATGCTCGACGATAGCCCACCCTATTCTCAACCATAACGATTGCAGGAGCACATACTCGCACCCAGTTATATCCCAACCGTCGCAATAGCAACAACATCAGCAGATGCGCCACCTCCTCGCGACCTCGAGGTAGTGTCGATTCGTGTACAAATCTATATAGAAACATCACAACATCTGTCAGGATAAAAGACGACACGCCATTTCCACCCACCAACAGCCACTCAACCAATTCACTCAACTCACGACTTGCAGTATATGAATCACGCAGTGCTACCGCGCTCCGATGCAACGACGATACTGTAGACGAGCGTCGCATTGTACCCGATGTAGCGCCCACGCCTTCGGCAAAGAGATGCCGATAAAATTCAAGAATACGCGACTCGTCGAAGGTTACATCAACATCCTCGCTCAACAAAGCCGATAACAATTCGTAATAACGACGCACAAATATCGCTTGCGAAGAATTATCTTCAACGTCGGTCAACATGGTATGCAACTGATCCTGCGTATAATCAATATTCAACAGGAGCATCGTAGCATCAAATACAGCACGCACATCATCACAACCGGGAGTTAACGGAAAACTCTGCCGCGCAATGAAGTCGATATATCGCATTTGTCGCTCTATCTCAAGCTTTTGCAAATTGGTTAAATGTATCACATCAGATGCTTTCATACCATTGTAATATGCGATGACAAAGTAAAGAAATAAGCACGAAAAGTGCAAATCAATCTTTCAGAAAGAAAAACTATGAAAATCGCTCTTGATATTGGGTATAAATATATAAAAATTTCGTATCTTCGCGAAATAATTAATTTTAAGGTACAATCTATAAAAGATAGAATTATGAGTAAAAAAGCATTGTTAATGATCCTCGACGGCTGGGGCATTGGAGACAATTCTCACGCCGATGTTATTGCATCAACCCCTACCCCCTACTGGGATTATCTTATTTCGACATATCCCCACTCTCAACTGCAAGCAAGTGGCGAGAATGTTGGTTTGCCCGATGGACAAATGGGTAACTCGGAGGTTGGTCACCTCAATATCGGCGCCGGTCGTGTAGTATATCAAGACCTTGTAAAAATCAATAAAGCATGTCGCGAAAACTCTATAATGGAAAATCCCGAAATCGTATCGGCATTTACCTACGCTCGCGACAACAACAAGAATATTCACTTCATGGGCTTGACATCGGATGGCGGTGTACACAGTTCACTCGACCACCTCTTCAAGTTGTGCGACATCTCACGCGAGTATGGCATTGACAACACCTTCATCCACTGTTTCATGGATGGTCGCGATACCGACCCCAAGAGTGGCAAAGGCTTCATTGCTGCCTTGCAAGCTCACTGCGAAAAGAGCGCCGGCAAGATTGCCTCAATCATCGGTCGCTACTACGCAATGGATCGCGACAAACGCTGGGAACGTGTAAAAGAGGCTTACGACTTGCTCGTAAACGGCATTGGTAAAAAAGCTACCGACATGGTTGCTGCCATGCAAGAGTCGTACGACGAAGGTGTAACCGACGAGTTTATCAAGCCCATCGTTAATGCTCAAGTAGACGGCACAATTAAGGAAGGTGATGTAGTAATCTTCTTCAACTATCGCAACGACCGCGCTAAGGAGCTTACTATTGTTCTCACACAACAAGACATGCCCGAGGCCGGCATGCACACCATCCCCGGCTTGCAATACTACTGCATGACCCCCTACGACGCATCGTTCAAGGGCGTGCACATCCTCTTCGATAAAGAGAACGTATCAAATACACTTGGTGAGTACCTCGCAGCCGAAGGCAAGCAACAACTTCACATTGCCGAGACCGAGAAGTATGCACACGTTACATTCTTCTTTAACGGCGGTCGCGAAACACCTTACGACAACGAAGAGCGCATCCTCGTTGCTTCGCCCAAGGTTGCCACATACGACCTCAAGCCCGAGATGAGTGCCTTTGAAGTAAAAGACAAACTCGTAGAAGCCATCAAGAGCGAGAAGTTTGACTTTATCGTAGTTAACTATGCCAATGGTGACATGGTAGGCCACACCGGTATTTACTCGGCTATCGAGACTGCTGTGAAAGCTGTAGACCAATGCGTAAACGAAACCGTTGAGGCTGCTAAGGCTGCAGGTTACGAAACTATCATCATTGCCGACCACGGTAATGCCGACAATGCCGAGAACAACGACGGTACACCCAACACAGCCCACTCGCTCAACCCCGTTCCCTTTGTGTATGTAACAGAGAACAAGAACGCAACCGTGAGCGATGGTATCTTGGCCGATGTTGCACCCTCTATATTGCACATCATGGGCTTGCCCATACCCGCCGAAATGACCGGTACTAACCTCATCAAAGATTAATTACAAACAGTAAAATATTTTTACCATGGAACAAAAGAAAAATTATGCTCTTCCTATTGCCGTGATGTTTGCACTCTTTTTCATGATTGCATTCGTTACCAACTTTGCCGGCTCAATGGGAGTAATTGTAAAGAATCAGTTTCAAGCTTCTAATGCCCTCTCGCAATTGGGTTCACTTGCCAACTTCATTGCTTATGCTTGTATGGGTATCCCCGCAGGTATTATCTTGAAGCGTAAAGGTTATAAATTCACCTCATTGGCAGCTGTTACTGTAGGTTTCCTCGGTGTAGGTATTCAATTCCTCTCGGGTTACGTTGAGTCATTTATGGTGTACGTATTGGGTGCATTCGTTGCAGGTTTCTCAATGTGTATGCTCAACATTGTTGTAAACCCCATGCTCAACACCCTCGGTGGTGGTGGTGCTCGCGGTAATCAACTCTTGCAATTGGGTGGATCATGCAACTCAATCGGTGGTACCATCGCACCCATCTTGTTGGGTTATCTTATCGGTGGCTCAATGGATCAAGCCAAGGTAGGCGATGCTGCTCCCGCCATGATTATCGCTATGGCTATCTTTGCATTGGCATTTGTTATCATTGCCATGACCAAGATTCCCGAGCCTCACATGGAGACTGCTGAAGAGAAAGCTGCACGCTTGAATGGTAAGCAAATCAAGGACAAATACAGCCCCATGTCATTCCGACACTTTGTTTTGGGTGCTATCGCTATCTTCTTCTACGTAGGTATCGAAGTAGGTATCCCCAACATTGCCAACCTCTACATGTCGGACCTCACATGGGTAGGCCCCGCTGTTGCAGGTACAGTAGTAGGTTCATATTGGTTCTTGATGATGTGCGGTCGTCTTATCGGTGGTGCTATTGGTGCTAAAGTTACCAGCAAAGCTATGCTCACAACCGTATCGGCCCTTTGTATTGTTCTCATCTTGGCTTTGATGTTTACACCCGAAAGTGTTAAAGTTACAGTTCCCTTTATCAATACCGAAGTACCCATGAGCATGTTGTTCATGCTCTTGTGTGGTCTTTGCACATCGGTTATGTGGGGCTCAATCTTCAACCTCGCCGCCGAAGGCCTTGGCAAATACACACCCGCAGCATCAGGTATCTTTATGGCACTTGTATGTGGTGGTGGTATCCTCCCCTTCATCCAAGGTGTTGTTGCCGATAAGATTGGCTTCATCGGTAGCTACTGGGTTATCATCATTGCACTTGCCTACCTCTTGTTCTACGCAGTGGTTGGCTCAAAGAATGTAAACAAAGACATCCCTACTGAATAATCTTGACCATTCTATACCACTATGAGCCTGCAGTTCATAGTGGTATAGAAGTATCTAATTCTCTATACGAGGCATTAAATATCATCGAAACATGATACAAATAGACAATACCATCATCACACTCGACATCCTTGAAAAATATTTCTTGTGTAATCTTGATGCTTGCAAAGGCGAGTGTTGTATCGATGGCGATGCCGGTGCTCCTATCACTCCCGAAGAACAAAAGGCTATAGAAGAGGCTCTTGATGCAGTATGGAACGACCTTAGCCCTGCAGCACAAGCGGTTATCAAAGAGCAAGGTGTGTCATACGTCGACGAAGAGGCCGATCTTGTCACCTCAATTGTTGATGGTCGTGATTGCGTATTTACCTGTTATGGCGAAAATGGCATGTGCTACTGCGCATTAGAGAAGGCATATCGTGAAGGTCGCTCTAAATTCTACAAACCATTATCATGCCACCTTTACCCTGTAAGACTGCAAGAATGGTCAAATGGATACACTGCACTCAACTACCACCGCTGGAAAATCTGCAAGGCAGCCGAAGTATTGGGACGCAAAGAGGGGGTAAGAGTATATCAATTCCTACGCGAACCTCTCATCCGACGCTTTGGTGAAGATTGGTATCGCACATTGTGCGAAGTAGCTGATGAATTCTTGGCCTCACAAGAGAAATAGATAGACTAACACACACTATCACAATGAATAACAAAACGACATTATCGGGACTTTCATACGATAAATTCAACGCCACAGTTGAGGGTAAAACAACTCGCCTCTATGCGCTCACTAATGCCAATGGATGCGAATTGACCATCTGCAACTACGGCGCACGCATCATATCGCTACTCGTCCCCGACCGCAATGGCAACATGATTGACGTTGTAACCGGTCATGACTCTATGGAGACAATTCTCACCACAGGCGACACATATTTTGGAGTAATCTGTGGACGATATGCCAACCGTATAGCTCGCGGTCGCTTTGAATTGGACGGCGTGGTGTACGACCAACTTGCCATCAACAATGGTCCCAACAACCTACACGGTGGTATCAAGGGTTTCAACGAAAGAGTATGGGAAGCCGAACAAATCGACAATCAAACATTGGCATTACGCTATACATCGGCCGATGGCGAAGAGGGTTTCCCCGGCAACCTATCTGTTACCGTTACCTATCGCCTCAACGAAGAGAATAGTGTCGACATCACATACAAGGCTACCACCGACAAAGCTACTGTCGTAAACCTCACCAACCACGCATTCTTCAACCTCTCGGGCGTAGGCGAAACAACGGTCGACGATCATATCCTCACCATCAAAGCATCTCACTACTTACCTACCGATGAGACAGCCATACCTTATGGCGAGTTGGCTCCTGTTGCCGGCACACCTATGGCATTCGATACACCTCACACCATCGGTGAGCGTATCAACGAACCATTTGAGCAACTTATCTTCGGTCATGGATACGATCACTGCTATGCGTTGGACAAAGGCGATAAGGTATATGCCCTCGCAGCCGAATGTATCTCTCCGCGCACAGGTATTGCACTTGAGGTATTCACAACCGAGCCCGGCATACAACTCTACACCGCCAACTGGCTTGATGGCAAGAATATAGGCAAGCATGGAAAATACTACAATGCACGCACTTCATTCTGCCTGGAGACTCAGCACTATCCCGACTCACCCAACAAGCCCCAATACCCCACTACAGTATTGCGTCCGGGTGAAAAATTCGAATCACGAACAACATTTAAGTTTACTATCAAATAATTTTATCTAATCTTTATAATACTTATTATTATGGACATCGAACACGTAAGAAGTAGATTTATCAAACACTTCGACGGATTAACCGGCTCAGTGTACGCATCACCCGGTCGTATCAATCTCATTGGTGAACACACCGACTACAACGGTGGTTTCGTATTCCCCGGTGCTATAGACAAAGGTATGATTGCCGAGTTGCGCCCCAATGGAACAGACAAAGTAAGAGCATACTCAATCGATATGAAAGACTACGTTGAGTTTGGTCTCAACGAGGAGGATGCACCCCGCACATCATGGGCTCGCTACATCTTTGGTGTATGCCGTGAAATGATTAAACGCGGTGTAGAGGTTAAGGGTTTCAACACAGCATTTGCAGGTGATGTTCCCCTTGGTGCAGGTATGTCTTCTTCAGCTGCTCTTGAAAGCACTTATGCATATGCACTCAATGATCTTTTTGGTGACAACAAGATCGACAAATTTGAGTTGGCCAAGGTAGGTCAAGCTACCGAGCACAACTACTGCGGTGTAAAATGCGGTATCATGGACCAATTTGCATCGGTATTCGGTAAAGAAGGTAGCCTCATTCGCCTCGATTGCCGTTCACTCGAATATCAATATTTCCCCTTCAACCCCGAAGGCTATCGTCTTGTATTGCTCGACACAGTTGTTAAGCACGAACTTGCTTCAAGCGCCTACAACAAACGTCGCGAGAGCTGCGAGAACGTAGTAGCTGCTATGAAACAACGTCACCCCGAGGTTGAATTCCTCCGCGATGCCAACATGGCTATGCTTGAAGAGGTGAAAGCCGAAGTAAGTGCCGAGGACTACATGCGTGCCGAATATGTTATTGGCGAGGTACAACGCGTACTCGATGTGTGTGATGCTCTCGAAAGAGGTGACTATGAGACTGTAGGTGCTAAAATGTATGAGACACACCACGGCATGAGCAAATTGTACGAAGTAAGCTGCGAAGAGCTCGACTTCCTCAACGACATTGCTCGCGAATGTGGCGTTACCGGCTCACGCGTAATGGGTGGTGGTTTTGGTGGTTGCACTATCAACCTCGTAAAAGAAGAGTTGTACGATGCATTCATCGCTCGCGCCAAAGAAGCATACAAAGAGAAATATGGCAAGTTGCCCAAAGTATACGATGTTGTCATCTCTGACGGCTCACGCAAATTGTGCTAATTGATAACAAGAAAACAAATATGAAACCTACACTCTATGTACTTGCCGCCGGCATGGGTAGTCGATACGGTGGTCTCAAGCAATTGGATGGTCTTGGCCCAAATGGCGAAACCATCATGGACTACTCTATTTTTGATGCTATCCGTGGAGGTTTTGGCAAGGTGGTTTTCGTTATCCGCAAAGATTTTGAAGCCGATTTCCGCGAGAAAGTGCTCAACAAATATGCCAATCACATCCCCGTTGAGGTTGTATTCCAATCGCTCGACAAGTTGCCCGAAGGCTTTACTTGTCCTGCCGACCGTGTGAAACCCTGGGGTACCAACCACGCTGTGCTCATGGCAAAGGATGTTATCAAAGAGCCTTTTGCAGTAATCAACGCCGACGACTTCTATGGTCGCGATAGTTTTGCTGTAATAGGAAAATGGCTCAGCGAAATGGATGGCAAAAACAACCAATACTGCATGGTGGGCTATCGCGTAGGCAACACTCTCTCGGAGAGTGGTAGCGTATCGCGTGGCGTGTGTGCAATGGACGACAACCGCATGCTTACCGATGTGGTTGAGCGCACCAAAATTGAGCGTATCGATGGCGTAGTACAATTCAAGGACGAGAATGACCAATGGGTAAGCATCGAGGATAACACTCCCGTATCGATGAATATGTGGGGCTTTACTCCCGACTACTTTGCTCACTCTGAGGCATACTTTGCCGAGTTCCTCAACGAGAATATGAGCAACCTCAAGGCTGAGTTCTTTATTCCTCTCATGGTAAACAAACTCATCCAAGAAGGTACAAGCACTGTTGAAGTTCTCGACACTACATCTCGCTGGTTTGGCGTAACTTATGCCGAAGACCGTCCCTCGGTTGTTGCTAAAATACAAGACCTCGTAGATGCAGGCGAATATCCCGCCAAACTCTTCGAATAATAGGTCTTACACAGTCTGTATCAAGAGCGTATCTTTCTTAACCGAGAGATACGCTCTTTTTTTGCGAGAGAGAAAGACTCTGAGACGATAAAATTTGCTATCTTGCAACAGAATTTTACGACAATGACACCACTCGAGCATCTATACCTCTTTGCACCCGAAAATGATATGGCTCTGGCCTTTGGTGGCAGGTATTACACCCCTACCCCCGTAGTGCAAGCCATAGCGCGCGACTTGTCGTTACTACCTATATGGTATGCCGGCGAGCCTCACACGCAAGTATGGGCTATACAACAAGTAGAACACACAATGCAAGAGACCCTCAATGCCTTAGGTATCACTGCACACGCTACGAACAAGCCGTCGCGTAACATAGCCGAGTGTCACCCTTGGGGCTGGAGCGCCTACATTGTCGATAAAATTACCCGAACCGGCATCCCCCGCGATATACTACCCAATGATAGCACAATCGATCAGTTACGAGAACTATCGGGTCGCGCCACGTCGTGCGACATATTGCAACAGCTAAGAAATCTGTTGCCGCACTATCAACATCCCCCACTACCGGTGGCATTACGCACCGATAGTGATGTAGAAGAATATGTCACATCGCAACCCGCATCGATACTGAAAGCACCCTGGTCAAGCAGTGGTCGTGGTGTGTGGCGCGTGAATGGCATATATGACAAGATGACGGCTCGCAGTGCAAGCGGAATCATCCGCAAACAAGGCTACATCATGGGCGAAACATGGCAAGAGAAAATATGCGATCTGGCAATGGAGTTCTATAGCGATGGCATAACATCTCGGTTTGCCGGTTATTCTTATTTCCTTACCGACGAACGAGGTGCATATCAGAGCAACATTCTTGCGTCAAACGACGAAATAGAACAGATGCTATCGCAATATATATCGCCTGTGACACTGCACGAGGTACGCGATGCGCTGTCCTCCATCACCACATCGCTCATAACTCCTCACTACAAGGGTTACATGGGCATCGACATGATAATATATCGCGATAATCAAGGGCAGATATTACTACATCCCTGCATCGAGCTCAACCTGCGTATGAGTATGGGTATGGTAGCACGCATCATCGCCGACCGATACCTCGCATCCACTGCACATGGCACATACCATGTTCACTACGAAGCCGAGACTACCCAACTGCAAGCTTTAGACAAGCAACTATCGGCACAACACCCTTTGCGCATTGTTAATGGCAAGATTACAAACGGCTATCTGGCCCTCACCCCTATTATGCCCGATACTCACTACCTGGCATATATTAATGTAAAAGAGGAATAAAATTACTATATCGCAATACAATATAAAAGATTTATTTACTACATTTGTGAAACACAACTTTTGAAAACTTCATTTTCTAATACCGTTGAGTATGAACGACAATATCATCATTACAATAGGTCGCCAGTTTGGAAGTGGTGGTCGCGAAGTGGGTCGAATAGTAGCCGAATTGCTTGGTATCAACTATTACGACAAAGAGTTGATATTAGAGGCATCGAAAGCAAGTGGTCTGTGTACCGAGTGCTTTGAACGTGTAGACGAAAAGGCCCCTAATCGATTTCTCAATGCCCTGTCGATGGGATGGTTAAGTGGTGCCAGCGGTATGCCGGCAGATGGATGGTCGGATGATATGATATTCCGCGTTCAGGCAGACGTTATACGCGACATTGCCGACAAACACTCGGCTGTAATTGTAGGTCGCTGTGCCGACTATATTCTACGCGAACACCCCGGTTGTGTTAGCGTATTTATCCACGCAAACGAAACAGACTGTGCTCGTCGTATCATGATGCGCAACAATGGCGTGAGCATGATAGAAGCTCGCACATTGGCACAAAAACGGAATAAGATAAGAGCTTCGTACTATAACTTCTATACAGACAAGGTATGGGGAGACGGTGCAAGCTACGACTTGTGCATCAACTCATCGGTATTAAGCTCCCAGGCTATAGCAGAACTCATAGTAGATTTTGCAAAGAAGAAATTGAGTAGATAAGACTCGTAAGTATCCTTTTCATTATACCTTACGTCGCATCACAGGTCGCTCGATAAAGTACCACGAAAGAAGCGACAAAGATATTGTCATGGCTACCACCACTGCCAGGGCTAAGTAAATATTGCGCTCGGGCAAGCCCCAATATACAACCAACTGTATGACAGGATAGTGAAATAGATATATATCGTAGGCAATGTTGTCGTACTTGCGCATCCATACAAACCACCTACAGTTGTAAGCAAAACCAATAATTACAATGGCTATGCACAATGGCTCGATAGCATCAAACCAATTGACCCACTTCGAAGCGATACCCACAGCCAGCGCCGCAGGGAATAGCCAACGGATGTGGCGTTGAAAGTAATCGAAATACATGAGAATGGCTACACCCGAATAGAAGAACAGCAGCTGACCTCCTACCTGTCGTTGCATGATGCGATATATCATCTCGCCACTCTCGACATACATATGCCCCATCCACACCTTGTATATATAAGAGAGCACATAAATCAATACCAATGCCCACACTCGACTGCAGCGCATCATAAGCCAGGCTGCCAACGGAATAGAGATATAGAGCAATATCTCGACCTTCATAGTCCACAATGAACCATTGACCGACTCATATACTTGCCCTTCGAAAACGCCGGGCAAAGAGGGTTGCAAGAAATTGGCAAAGGTTAGGTTTGCACCCAGATATTGCCAGAATTGCGACGATGTAAAATACTCACCCACCGACACATTGGTCAACAATACACCACCCACAGCACACAATAGCACAATGGCTACATAGGGTGGTAAAATGCGCTGTACCCTACGAAGAAAATATTGCTTAAGAGACTTGCTACGCAGGTAACTAAAAAACACCAAAAAACCACTA
>CAJGDT010000039.1 GCA_904502265.1 uncultured Barnesiella sp.
AAATAAAAAATCCCGATTTTCGTTGAAAATCAGGATTTTACGTTGTTTTGCTTTTCTTTGCTGTGGTGCCACCAGGAATCGAACCGGGGACACAAGGATTTTCAGTCCTTTGCTCTACCAACTGAGCTATGGCACCATCGTGTTTGCGGATGCAAAGGTAGGCATTTTTTTATAATATGCAAAGTTTTACGATAAAAATATTTAAGAAATATGTAATTTCCTGTCTGTAGGTGCTTTAAAGGCTGTTTTTACTCGGTGCGGGTGGCTCTAAGTATCTCTCTTTTGCCTCCTATGGGGCCCGGAAGTCGCTCGACGGTAAGTCCTAAGGATGCGAATAGTCGGCGTATGTGTCCCTTGGCACAATAGGTTGTGAGCACGGCACCCTTGTTGAGAGTGTTATATAGTCGTGCAAATGCTTCTTCGCTCCACATCTCGGGTTGCTTCTCGGGGGCAAAGGCATCGAAATAGACTATGTCTATTCCTTGGGGCAGTGCATCGGTGAGATAATCGGCCTGACGCTTTTCGAGGGTGAAGTGCGGCGTAATAGCTACTGGAGTGTTCCACTCGGCGGCATGGATAGCTTGTAGTAGTTCTTTATCCACTTGTGTATCGTAGGCCAGTGTTGATAGTAGTTGCTCATCGACGGGGTATTTCTCCAGGCTGATGTAATGCACGGGGTGCTGAGCATCGGCTACCATGGCTGTTACTACGGCATTGAGTCCAGTGCCAAATCCTACTTCGAGCAGTCGCAATGGCGTGCCGTCGCTACGCTGCAGGAAGGCACAGTCGCGATAGATGTGCTCGGCCTCGGTGAGTGCGCCTTTCACCGAGTGGTAATGCTCGTCGAGTTCCTTAACAAAGAGGGTTGCCGACCCGTCGGCTGTAGGTTCTACTACTATATGTGGCTTGTTGTTCATGCTACAAAGGTAGTATATATGTGTGTATCTGCGACGCGATAGCATGTAAAGTTTGTAAGTGTGGTATTAAAAAAACATTTCGACTCGGCGCATTGTTATAATATTGCTCCTCGATGAAGTCTAACCCTTTAATTTACCGATATGAAAGCGATAGAGTGGATGGCTGCAATGTTGTGGGGTGCATCTATTGGTGCTGCGGCTGCCTTGTTGTGGACTCCATACGACGGCAAACATATGCGTCGATTGGTGTGCCGAATGTGGAAAAAGAGTGGAATGCCTTGTTGTTGCGAGGAGTGCGAATGCGACTGTACTGCGCATGATGCCGAGTGTGACAACAAGATAGATGTGAGCAAAGGCTCTACAGTATAGTCTCGAGGGTAGTCGGCACACCGGAGCCGGCTACCTTAAACACACAATAATAGTAACCTGTATGGAACATCGTTCGTCAATCGAAGAGCTTGTCAGTGAGTTGCGACGTTATGTCGACTTAAGAGTTCAACGCACCAAGTTTATTGTTGTAGAGAAGTGTGTGTATCTGCTTGCAATTTTAGCTTTTGTGGGCATTGCCACACTCTTTATTGGCATTGCCATTTGCTACTTATCATACTCTTTTGTACATTTGCTACAGATTTATGTTGGTGCAATAGTAGCTCACGTGTTAGTGTCCTTGGTGCTACTGCTGGTAGTGTTGTTGCTCTATAGGCAACGTCGAGATTGGATACTCGACCCGATAGCTCGCGTAATGACTCGTTTATTGATTGATGACGAAGAGTCGAAGTAAATGTATTAATTATGAGTTATTACCGATTCATTCAGCCACCGAGTCGACAAGAAGGCGATTATGCCCGGCTGTGTAGCCGTCGTCGACATATCGAGAGCGATATTGCCCATCAAGAGGTGCGCATTGCCGAGGTGTTGAGTCGCCTTATCTCGCCAAGCCACATGAGAAGAGTATTGTCCGGCATCGCGATAGACAGTTTCAGAAGCGGATTTTCGCTCTTCCGTTGGATCAGTCGAGGTTGGCAATGGCTGCAGTTTGCAAGACGATTTGTCAAACGTTTTATGTAATATCTAAATACACACATATATGAACGATTACACACAAGTACGATTTACCGTAACACCTGCCGAGGAAGTGGCTACCGACGTGTTGGCAGCTATACTTGCAGAGGTGGGATTTGAGAGTTTTGTTCCCGACGAAGAGGGTATGACGGCCTACGTTCCTCACGGAGCATATGATGTCGATGTGTTGGTTCAAGTGGTGGGCGAATTTCCTCTCGAGGGCTACAACATCACCTATACCACCCAGAAAATAGAGGGCGAAGACTGGAATGCCGAGTGGGAAAAGAACTACTTCCAGCCCATTGTAGTAGACAACGAGTGTGTAATACACAGCACATTCCACACCGATGTGCCGCAAGCACGCTACGACATACTTATCGACCCTAAGATGGCCTTTGGTACAGGTCATCATCAAACAACTTGCCACATGCTGCGCGCCATCCTTGCTACCGATATGACAGGCAAGCGAGTGCTCGACATGGGTTGTGGTACTGCATTGTTGGCTATTCTTGCTCGCAAACATGGAGCAGCCGATGTTACCGGTATAGATATCGATGAGTTTGCCTATGAGAATGCGCGCGAAAACATTCGCTTGAACAATACGGATGATATAGATATTCGCCTGGGTGGAACAGATGCCTTGCGCGATGGAGAGGTGTTTGACTACATCCTCGCCAATATCAATCGCAACATCTTGTTGGCCGATATGAGCAACTATGCTATGCACATGCACAGTGGTTCGGTGATATTCATGAGTGGATTCTATGTTGAGGATATGCCCATGTTGCAAGAGGAGGCCTCTCGTCATGGACTTCGTTTTGTACGCCATGCCGAGGACAATCGTTGGACCATGATGGAGTTCGTCAAAGAATAACCTTACAATCTTGATAAACGATGAAGCGGGGCTTGCTATCACAGCATGCTCCGCTTCTTGCTTATGAAAAAAATGTAAATCTACTCTTTGCTATCGTTAGTGAGTTATGAGGATTTCTGTATTGCAAATATAGACCTAATATATAACATAGTTCTTTGATAAATATCAAAAATATGGAAAAGGTGATGTTAAGTGCTTTGTTTTTTGATAAATGTGAAAAAATGGTTGGTTTCGTAAAAGTAAAATGGGTCGCACCTGTCTCAGGCGCGACCCATCCCTTTCCATCATGAGCTAATTAATTATCTTATAACAACCTTCTCTGTATAAACTTTTTCGGGAGTTGTTACTCGAACCAAGTATACACCGGCTGTAATTCCTGCTGTAGAGAGGGTATCATCGGCTGTTGTAGCAACCATACGGCCTCTCATATCATATACTGCAAGCTCTGTAACATCTACACCATTTACGATAATTTCATTTCTTTGTGTCATGATGCGGGGGCTTACTGTAGCTACATTCTCTACTTTACTTGCTTCAGCACCATACACACTGATGTTGTCGAGGATAAGGTGCTCGCAGTTCTTCGAACGGAGGCGGAAAGCAATGTAAACTGAGTCTGTATCGGCATAACTGCTGAGGCTGATACCGCGGGTCTTGAAATTGGCGCTTTCGGCAACATATTCTTCCTCAGTGAAGTAGTACCATGAATCATCACCATTGGTCGATATCATAATAGAGTATGTCTCAAGGAAGTTGGGGTTGAATGATGCAACATCCCACACGAGATAAGCCTCTTTGCCAACATTGAAGGGAGGTAATACACACCAGCGGTCGGCCTTGTCTGTACCATCGAGCCATGAAGTAGCTGCTAATACGTGATTGCCATAAAGAGCATGCTCTTGGATATTGAAGATACCCCAACCGGCCTCATTAAATTCCTCGCCGGCACTGGGATTTACAGTACCCTCATCTTCCGAACGATAGATAAACTCATCGGGGAGCTGGCCATCTTCAAAGTCCCAACGCATAGAAGCTTCGCCCATTACATTGAATGTCAATGTATCAACATTATTCTCAAGTTCTTTGTCATCGGCACATGTCACATCGATAGCCATCACATGCACGCCGGGATTGAGTGTTTCGAGAATACCTGTCAAGGTGAATTCTTTGCTCTCTTGCGCCTTGATTGTCAGCTCTTCGCTGTATACCGATTGCTCGTCGATTTTTACCGATACAGTAGCAGTTGCATCCATGATACCATAGCTGCGTACGCTGAACTCGATAGTGGGTTTAGTACCTACGTGAACATATTCGATAGGATTGCTGATAGCTGTAACAGCGAGGTCAACCGATTCGCTCGATACCTTCTCGAGTGTTACATCGTCAACGCACAACCAGTTCTCGTCTTTATCACTGAATGAGTAGAAACCGATATACAAGTCTTGGGGTTGTTCGATGTAGAAGATATTGATAGACTCTTCGTAAGCACTACGTGCAAAAGGAGCGTACTCAACAATTTTATTGGTCATTGCTTCGGGGGTAGCTGCGTTGCCATAGTATACACCCAACTTCTCGGGGTGAGTATCGTCGCCCGAATACCAGAATTTGAGTACATAGTAACCGGCCTCTTCAATGGTGATAGGCTCAAGGATAGCCCAGTCGTTACCATTGTTGTTTTTGTCGTAGTTGTACGCAAGACACACATCGCCTGTGTGAGCCAAGCTCCACCAAGGATCGCTGTAGAGAGTCCAGTCGCCTTCGTCTTCGTTGAGGTTGAAGAATGTAATACCATCGGTGTATTCGTTAGCCTCAAAGCCCATAGTGTAGGGAATTGATGCGGGAGCTTTGTGCAATACTTCGGTTGAAGCAGCATCGTTCGTGGGGTTCAAGTCGTCGGTGTGAGATGTAGCGGCTGTCAATGTAAACATCTTGCGAGGTGTTGACAAGTCGGCCTTGGCAGTAAATGTATATTCCATTTCGGCACCGATAGCAAGGGCTTGATTAACAGTTTCGGTAGCTACTACGGTAGAATCGATAGTCAATACAATATCAAATGTATTAACATCAACCATACCTGTATTTTTAACCTTTACGGTAACAGTTTCCTGGCCGAGTGCAAAACCACTTACGGGCGATACAAACTCAGTCACGCAGAGGTCGACAGGATTGGCTGCACTTTGTACTTTGATGTTACCTACATACAAGCGCCACTTGTCGGCATCGCTACAAGCGCGGAAGCCAAGATAAATAGGTTGTTCGGCAGTAACATTGGTCATATAGAGGTGGTTTACCTCAGTGTCGGTAAGAATCAACTCCTCGCTCAAGCGGTTGGTCATAGCATCTACAGTGGGAGCAGAACCATAAAATACCTCGAGTTTCTCAACATACGAGCTACCTTTGGTTAAGAAACTGATGGCAATTGTACCGGTAGATGTAGGAGTAATCGCAGGTGAAATAAGCCAGTCGTTACCGGCATTGCTACCGTTATAGCTGTAAAATACATGAGTGGGTTCGGCTGCAGCGTCAAAACCCCAAGTTGTACCATCTTCGTTAACGTCTACTACTGTCCACGCTGCAAAATCTTCTTCTGTCTCAAAGTTTGTTGTGTAAATCACTTGTGCAAATAGTGCTGATGTAAAAAAGCACATTGCGGCAATTAAGGTAAAAAATCTTTTCATAAGGTTGTTATAATTGCTCTTTTTGTAATACATTGCGAGGTAAGAGCTTTAAAATCCAACACAATGTTATTGTCTAACTCGGTGCAAAAATATATCTTATTTTATAAATTCCAATTGATATTTGTCAATTTATCATTTTTTAAATAAAAAAACTGTATCTTTGGCATAAATTGGGTTGATAAATTTTATAATGGCAATTGAAATGGATTTGGTAGAATCATTTAGAGCAATTTATCCTATATCAGATACAACCGTAGAATACCTTAAAACCTATCTCGAACATCGCAAGTATAGCAAGGGCGAGCGTATCATAGCGCAAGGCGAGCGATCTAAATATATATATGTTGTAAAAGATGGTATGGTGCGTTGTATGTATGAAGATGGAGATACTGAAGCCACCATTCTATTTGGTGTAGCAGGTAATATATTTGTGTCATTAGCTTCTATTGTATATGGACAACCTTCTCAAACATCGTTTGAGGCTATTACCGATGTAGAGGTTTATTGTATTTCGTTTGATGACTTTTGGGCGGTGTGTGATGAGTGTCCCGATTTGATGCGTTGGCAAACACACTATCAACTCTACCAAATGTATACACTCGAAAAACGTAGCACACTCACCAGCATAGGCGATGCCTACACACGATACCAGCAATACATCAAGATGCGAGGCAATAGCACTATTGCACAGATACCGCTAAAGTATATCTCTCAATATCTCAATATCTCACAAGAGACTCTATCGCGTATACGCAATCGTATAGCTCGTGGTGAATAATACATCTTATATATGCTCGTCATTATCATATACATCGTTGTAATACTACCCATTATGGTGGTATGTATATACCTCGGACGACTCATTGCTCGTGGTGATGGCGACTCGCTAATGGCCGGTTACAATACAGCCAAGCCCGAAGAGCGGGAACGCTACGACATTGGGCGTCTTCGTCGTCTAATGTCGATGGTTATGTTCGGTACGGCAGCTCTTATACCCCTCTTTGGCATAGCCTCGATACTACCCAAACAGTGGGCAATGATAGCCATCCCGGCACTTGTAATAATAATGAGTGTGGGTGTGATTGTGTGTTTAACTTGGGGTGACAAATGGACTCGGAAACAATGATACACAACAAGATATAAAAAAAGCGACAACTTGATATTGTCGCTTTTTTTGTCGGGGTGAGAAGACTCGAACTTCCGACCTCCACGTCCCGAACGTGGCGCGCTAACCAACTGTGCTACACCCCGAGTGCTGTTAGCGAGTGCAAAGGTACACAAAGTTTGTAAAAAACAAGGCCTGGGGGTCTTAATTTTTTCGCCGGGTAAAAAATAATGTCGAAAAAAGAGCATAAAAATTTGGCAGAGAAGAGTAAAAGCAGTACTTTTGTGCGCTAATTCTGTTACGGGCTAAAGAAGAGTTGTCACGAAGACACCGCCCGGCAGAGATAACCTGAAAGATTAATAAATAAAATGTACGTAATCGTAGAAATTCAGGGACAACAATTCAAAGTCGAAGCCGGCAAGAAATTGTTCGTTCATTACTTGGGCGCTGAGAATGGTGCAGTTCTCGAGTTTGACAAAGTACTCTTGGTAGACAAAGATGGTGATGTTACCGTAGGTGCTCCTACCGTAGAGGGTGCAAAAGTAGTATGTGAAGTAGTTTCGCCCGATGGCAACTATGGCAAACCCGGTCTTGTAAAGGGTGAGCGTATCATTGTCTTCAAGAAGAAACGTCGCAAAGGTTATCGTCGCTTGAACGGTCACCGTCAATGCTTCACCGAAGTGTTAGTTAAAGAAATAGTTGCTTAACCTTAAAATTGTAGAAAAATGGCACATAAGAAAGGTGTAGGTAGTTCTAAGAACGGTCGTGAATCACATAGCAAACGACTCGGCGTTAAGGTATATGGCGGTCAAATCGCTAAAGCCGGCAACATTTTGGTTCGTCAAAGAGGTACAGTTCACCATCCCGGTGAGAACGTAGGTTTGGGTAAAGACCACACTCTCTTCGCTCTCGTTGATGGTACAGTTATCTTCCGCAAGAAAAAAGACAACCGTTCATATGTATCGGTTGAACCCATGAACTAATCGGAAACGATACTTCGCAAAATATAACAACGGCAGGTCATTGACCTGCCGTTGTTGTTTTATATACTGCTACAATGCTATGCTCGTAGCTATCATGATGAGACAAACACAAACTTTATAACGCAACACTTCCACATTGGTGTTTTTTTCATTCCACAATACGCTTTTTGTGAATCTATGGTGCAAATTATCAATTTTTTATTAAATTTGTAGGCTAATCAATCATTATAAAATGAGTCAAAATTCATTACTTGCCAAGCTTAAAGACTTGCAATTGCGATTTGAAGAGGTAGGTACACTAATTACCGACCCGGCTGTTATTGCCGATCAGAAACGCTATGTGAAACTTACCAAAGAGTATAGTGACCTTGAGAAGATTAACAAAGCAACTGTTCGTTACGAAGGATTGCTCAACTCTATAACCGAAGCCCGCGAAATATTGGAGACTGAAAATGATCCTGAAATGCGTGAGATGGCCAAGGAAGAACTCGATACCTGCCAGTCTCAAATACCGGATATGGAGGAGGAGATAAAACTCTTGCTCGTACCTGCCGACCCCGAAGACGGAAAGAATGCTATTGTCGAAATCCGTGGTGGTACCGGTGGTGATGAGGCTGCTATATTTGCCGGCGACCTCTTCCGCATGTATTCAAAATATTGCGAGGCTAAAGGCTGGAGCTTGAGCGTATCAAGCTTTAACGAAGGAACATCGGGTGGATATAAAGAGATAATCTTTGCAGTAAGTGGCGACAATGTATATGGCACAATGAAGTACGAGAGTGGTGTACATCGCGTGCAACGTGTTCCCGCTACCGAGACACAAGGTCGTGTACACACATCGGCAGCTACTGTAGCTGTGCTACCCGAGGCCGAGGAGTTTGATGTAGAGATAAACGAAGGCGAGATAAAATGGGATACTTTCCGATCGGGAGGTGCCGGTGGTCAGAATGTGAATAAAGTAGAATCGGGTGTTCGTCTGCGTTATGTGTGGCGCAACCCTAACACAGGTGTATCGGAAGAGATTCTTATTGAATGTACCGAGACACGCGACCAACCCAAGAACAAGGAACGTGCTCTATCGCGCTTGCGTACTTTTATCTACGACAAGGAACACCAAAAATACATCGACGACATTGCCGCTCGACGCAAGACTATGGTATCGACCGGCGACCGTAGTGCCAAGATACGCACATACAACTATCCGCAAGGACGTATTACCGATCACCGAATTGGTTACACCATATACAACCTGCCCGCATTTATGGATGGTGATATACAAGGCTGTATTGACCAACTTATCGTAGCCGAAAATGCCGAACGGTTGAAAGAGAGCGAATTATAAATATTAATCACACTATAACTATTAGTAATATGAATCGTCAAGAACTATTTGAGAACATCCGTCGCAAAAAGTCTTTCCTTTGCGTAGGTCTCGACACTGATATTCGCAAGATTCCCGCTCACCTGCAAGGTCGCGAGGATGCTATCTTTGCATTCAATAAGGCCATTATTGATGCTACAGCCGACTTATGCGTAGCTTACAAGCCCAACTTAGCCTTCTACGAGAGCCTTGGCCTAGCCGGATGGCAAGCCTTTGAAGATACTGTTCGCTACATCCGCAGCAATTACCCCGACATGCTCATCATCGCTGATGCTAAGCGAGGCGACATTGGCAACACCAGTGAGATGTATGCTCGCAGCTTCTTTGAGCACCTCGATATACACGCTGTTACTGTAGCCCCCTATATGGGCGAGGACAGCGTTAAGCCCTTCCTTAACTACGACAATCGTTGGGTGATTGTATTGGGTTTGACTTCTAATAAAGGTTCACACGATTTCCAACTCACTGCCGATGCCAATGGCGAGCGCCTCTTTGAGAAGGTATTGCGTGTAGCCCAAACATGGGGTACTACCGACAACATGATGTTTGTGGTAGGTGCTACACAAGGTTCGTTGTTTGAGGATATTCGTCGCGTTGCTCCCGAACACTTTTTGCTCGTTCCCGGTGTAGGTGCACAAGGTGGTAGTCTCAGCGAAGTTGCCAAGTATGGCCTCAATGACCACTGTGGACTTATCGTAAACTCATCACGCCAAATCATCTATGCTGATGGTACTGAAAACTTTGCCGAGGCCGCACGTGCGCAAGCATTGGCCGTGCAACAAGAGATGGAACAAATACTTAAAGAGAGAGAAATCATTTAATAACCCTTAAAAATAATGACTATGAAAAGTGTAAAAGGAACCCAAACTGAGAAAAATCTTCTTACTTCATTTGCAGGCGAGAGCCAAGCTCGTATGCGTTACAACTACTTTGCAAGTGCTGCAAAGAAAGAAGGTTATGAGCAAATAGCTGCTATCTTTGAAGAGACTGCTAACCAAGAGAAAGAGCATGCAAAACGTATGTTTAAATATCTTGAAGGTGGTATGGTAGAGATTACTGCTTGCTATCCCGCAGGTGTTATTGGTACAACAGCCGAAAACCTTCGCGCTGCAGCAGCCGGTGAGAATGAAGAGTGGACTACCGACTATCCTCGTTTTGCTGAAATCGCTGCCGAAGAGGGTTTCCCCGAAATCGCAGCCATGTATCGCAATATTGCACTTGCCGAGAAGGGTCACGAAGAGCGCTACCTCGCTTTCTTGGCCAATGTAGAGAATGGTACAGTTTTTGAAAGAGCTGAAAGCACTGTATGGCAATGCCGCAACTGTGGTTTCATCATGGAAGGAACCAAAGCTCCCAAAGCCTGCCCCGCTTGCTTGCATCCTCAAGCATACTTCGAGGTGATGAAAACAAATATCTAATTTCAGTTGTTTAATTATCAAAACATTAAATAAGACTCTATATGCAAACAATAGATAAATTCAACTTTGCGGGTAAAAAGGCTATCGTACGCGTGGATTTCAATGTACCTCTCGACGAGAATGGCCACATCACCGACGATACTCGTATTCGTGGTGCATTGCCCACATTGAAAAAAATCCTTGCCGATGGCGGTAGCCTCATTATCATGTCGCACATGGGTAAGCCCAAGAAAAACCCCGATATGAAGTACTCTTTGAGCCAAATCGTTGACGCTGTATCGGAGAAATTGGGCGTAAAAGTACAATTTGCTCCCGACTGTATGAAGGCTGACGAAGCTGCTGCCGCTCTCAAACCCGGCGACGTTCTCTTGCTCGAAAACCTCCGCTTCTATGCCGAGGAAGAGGGTAAACCCCGTGGCGAATTTGCTACCGACGAGGAGAAGAAAGCTGCTAAGGCTGCTATGAAAGAGCCCCAAAAGGAGTTTGCAAAACACCTCGCTTCATACGCCGACTGCTATGTAAACGACGCATTTGGTACAGCTCACCGCAAACACGCCTCTACAGCTATCATCGCTGACTACTTCGATGCTGATCACAAAATGCTCGGTTATCTTATGGAGAAAGAGGTTGAGGCTGTTGATAATGTATTGAGCAATATCAAACGTCCCTTCACTGCTATTATGGGTGGCTCAAAGGTTTCTACCAAAATTGGTATCATTGAGAATTTGATGGACAAAGTGGATAACCTCATCCTTTGCGGTGGTATGACATATACTTTTGCCAAAGCTCAAGGTGGTAATATTGGTAAATCTATCTGTGAGGATGATAAACTTGACCTCGCTCTCGATATCATGGCACA
>CAJGDT010000040.1 GCA_904502265.1 uncultured Barnesiella sp.
ACTACAACCGCAACGGTTACAACAGCGAGCGTCGTCAATACAACAACAGTGGCTACAACAATAACAACCGTGGTGGTTATAATAACAACCGCGGCGGTGGCTACAACAACAATGGCGGCTACAATAACAATCGCGGTGGCGGCTACAACAATAACAACCGTCCCCAACGCAACAATGGTGCTAACAACAAGCGCTTTACTCCCCGCCCCCAACGCGTAGAGTATGAGTTGCCCCCTATCGATCCTACACAACCTATCCGTCTCAACAAGTTCCTTGCCAATGCAGGTTTGTGCTCTCGTCGCGAGGCCGACGAGTTCATCCAAGCAGGTGAAGTACAAGTAAACGGCGAGGTAGTAACCGAGTTGGGTTCAAAGATTACACCCGCCGACATCATCACATTCCGTGGTCAAGAAGTGGGTCTTGAGAACAAGGTATACATCCTCCTCAACAAACCCAAAGATTGCGTAACAACCGCCGACGACCCCCAAGGTCGCCTCACCGTTATGGACATTGTTCGCAATGCTTGCACCGAGCGCATCTACCCCGTAGGTCGCCTCGACCGCAACACAACCGGTGTACTCTTGCTCACCAACGACGGCGACTTGGCGTCGAAACTTACTCACCCCAAGTTCGTGAAGAAAAAAATCTATCACGTATGGACCGATAAGGATGTGACCGAAGAGGATATGCAACGCATTGCCGACGGTATCGAACTCGACGACGGAACCATCCACGCCGATGCCGTAAGCTACGCTACCGAGACCGACCGCAACCAAATTGGCATCGAAATTCACTCGGGTCGCAACCGCATCGTACGCCGCATATTCGAGGCTCTTGGCTACCATGTTGTCAAGCTCGACCGTGTATACTTTGCCGGTCTTACCAAGAAGAACTTGCCCCGTGGTCGCTGGCGTCACCTCACTCAAGCCGAGGTAAACATGCTCATGATGGGCTCTTTTGAATAAAAAACCTATCTCATCCCTACACTACAACGTGTAGAGGTGAGAAACAAATAATACTACAATGGAACAAATAAAAAGAACAAAAATAGCCGACATTTTCAACCCCGAGCTACTCAACACAACAGTGTGCGTTAAGGGTTGGGTACGCACCCGTCGTGGCAACAAGCACGTAAACTTCATTGCCCTCAACGATGGTAGTACAATTAAAAACATTCAAGTAGTTGTAGACCTTGCCAACTTTGACGAGGAGACTCTCAAGCCCATCAGCACCGGCGCAAGCTTGTGTGTTATAGGTAAACTCGTAGAGTCAATGGGTAAAGGCCAAACAGCCGAAATCCAAGCCGAGAAAATCGAGATTTACGGTACTGCCGATCCCGAGCAATACCCCTTGCAAAAGAAAGGTCACAGCCTCGAATTCTTGCGCGAGATAGCTCACTTGCGTCCTCGCACCAACACTTTCGGTGCTGTATTGCGCATTCGTCACCACATGGCCTACGCCATCCACAAGTACTACAACGACCATGGTTTCTTCTACATGCACACTCCCCTCATCACAGCAAGCGACTGTGAAGGTGCAGGTGCTATGTTCCAAGTAACTACACTCGACATCAACGACGTTCCTCGCAACGAAGAGGGCAAGGTTGACTATACTCAAGACTTCTTCGGCAAGCAAACCAGCCTTACCGTATCGGGTCAGCTCGAGGGTGAGTTGGGTGCAACTGCATTGGGTGCTATCTACACATTCGGCCCCACATTCCGTGCCGAGAACTCTAATACTCCCCGCCACTTGGCCGAGTTTTGGATGATTGAGCCCGAGGTTGCTTTCAACGACATTACCGACAATATGGACCTCGCCGAGGACTTCCTCAAATATTGCATCAACTATGCACTCGAAAACTGCATGGACGACCTCAACTTCCTCAGCGAAATGTACGACAAGGAACTCATCGACCGCTTGCGTTTCGTTGTTGATAACGAGTTTGTACGTCTTCCCTACACCGAGGGTATCAAGATTCTTGAGGCATCGGGCGAGAAGTTCGAGTTCCCCATCTTCTGGGGTGCCGACCTCCAATCGGAGCATGAGCGTTACTTGGTAGAGAAACACTTCAAGAAACCCGTTATCCTCACCGACTATCCCAAGGACATCAAGGCCTTCTATATGAAGCTCAACGACGACAACAAGACCGTTCGCGCTATGGACGTATTGTTCCCCCGTATTGGCGAAATCATTGGCGGCTCGGAGCGTGAAGATAACCTTGAGAAACTCCAAGCACGTATCGTAGAGATGAACATTCCCGATAAAGATATGTGGTGGTACCTCGACACTCGTCGTTTCGGTACAGTACCTCATGCCGGTTTCGGTCTTGGTTTCGAGCGTTTGTTGCTCTTCGTAACCGGTATGACCAACATTCGCGACGTTATCCCCTTCCCCCGCACACCCAAGACAGCCGAATTCTAAGAAACAAATACAACTCTATACAGCGAGCGCAGGTCACATCGACCTGCGCTCGTTCTTTATCTATAGAATGAAATTACATAGGATCTACGTCGTAATATAACGTAAGCGACTTGAAGGCATCGTCCACAAGACTATGTTCATAGATTTGTCGCAACAGTTCCTTCACTTGCGCCATCGAAGCCGTAATCTCTACCTTGAGCATCACCTTGCGTATGTATAGCGACTGTATGCGTGCCACAGGTGGATTGTCGGGTCCTAACACACGTTCGCCAAAGACTTTGCGCAACATCGTGGCATATCGTTGCGAGAGCGTATCGAGTACCGCCTCATCGCGATGCTTAAGGTAAATATATATAAGACGGGTAAACGGCGGATAACCGAACTGCTCACGTTGAGAGAGTTGGTCATTATACATACCTACATAGTCGTGATTGATGACCTGCCCTATCAAGGGCAACTCCGGCTGCGAAGTTTGCAACAGCACCACTCCTCGGCTCTTGCCACGACCCGAGCGTCCTGCCACCTGTGCCATCATCTGAAAGGCACGCTCATGTACCCTGAAGTCGGGAAACGACAACATACTGTCGGCACTGAGAATACCCACTATACTCACGCGGTCGAAGTCAAGACCTTTCGTCACCATTTGTGTTCCTATTAGTATTTTACTCTTACCGGCTGCAAAATCATCAATTATCTCCTGATAGGCATTGCGCGAGCGAGTGGTATCCATATCCATTCGCGCCAAGGGAACTTCGGGAAAGAGCGTCTCTACATCCTCTTCAATACGTTCTGTACCAAATCCTCGCACCTCGATAGTAGGCTGCAAACAAGCCGGACACATTCGAGGCACTTCGCACGAATATCCGCAATAGTGACACACCAATCGATTGTCGCGCTTGTGATAGGTAAGACTCACATCACATTGTGTACATTTGGGTATCCACGCACATTCGCGACACTCGACCATAGGGGCAAAACCGCGACGATTCTGGAATAATATTACCTGTTCCTCACGCTTCAATGCACCACGCATCTGGTCAAGTAAGGGTTCCGAGAAATTTCCTTTGGCAAGACGCTTGCGACGCTGCTCACGCATATCAACAATGCGCACCTCGGGTAGCGGGTTGTTAGCGTATCGGGTATGCAACTCCACCAAGCCATACTTACCCGATAGAGCGTTATAGTAACTCTCAACAGCGGGCGTAGCCGAGCCCAACAGCACCTTAGCACCATACATCTGCGCCAAGACAATAGCCGCATTGCGGGCATGATAGCGCGGCGCAGGATCATACTGCTTATAGCTCGTTTCGTGCTCCTCATCGACTATAACAAAACCCAAGTCGTGGAAGGGCAAGAATATCGACGAGCGCACACCAAGTACCACACGAGGCTCGCGACTACGCAACAATTTCTGCCACAGCTCCACCCGTTCATTATCGGAGAATCGCGAGTGATATATCAGCAATTTATCACCAAACACCTTCTGCAAACGCTCGGTAAGCTGGGTAGTAAGGGCTATTTCGGGCACAAGGTACAACACTTGTCGCCCCTGCTTCAATATAGTATCTATTATATGTATATATATCTCGGTCTTACCGCTTGACGTTACGCCATGCAGTAGCGTAACCGACTTATCGTGCAAGGTGGTAAATATCTCATTATAAGCCCGTGCCTGCTCACTACTCAACACCGGCATGGGGGAACAGGCACGTTGCACAGGGGCAAAACGACTCACCTCGCGCTTATAGGTCTCCATGACCCCTTTATTAACCAATCCCGCCAGGACAGCAGGCGAAACATCGGCACGAGCCAACAATGCCGCACGAGACACCTCGGTGTAGCATCCGGCTTGCATAAAATGTGATAAATCTAAGAATGAGAGCAACAAGGTTTCTTGTTGCTTGGCACGACGCACCATATCAAAGGCATTGCGCAGGGCGTCGTTATTACCTTGCTCGAATGTCAAGCGCACACACACCTCGGTCTTCGGCTTGTAATTGGCACGCAAGCGTTCCGATACAAATATCGCTTCGCGCTCAACCAAGCGACGCAAAACAGGCAAAGTATTGCGCAGTCCGGTAGCCTTCTCAAGTTCATGTACTGTGAGTCGACCTTGCGCCGACAAGGCCTGCATCAACACAGCCTCTCGCTCGGTAAGTCTGTCATTAGCCTCCTCCTCAAACTCGGTATTGATTGTAAGGGATGTTTCACTCTCGAGCTTCAGGCCCGACGGCAACGCTGCCTTATAAACATCACCCACCGAGCATAGGTAATACTCGGCAATCCACTCCCAAAATTTCAGTTGAGGTCGCAAGACGATAGGCTCATCGTCAAGTAGCGTCGATATCTCCTTCACCTCATATCCTTGCGGCTCGCTATCGTGCAAGGCCACAACAATGGCTGTATAGAACTTGGAACGTCCAAATGACACCACGACACGATGTCCTTGCCGCAAGTGACCTTGCATCTCCTCGGGCACACGATATGTAAAATATCGGTACAGCGGGAGAGGCAATATCACATCGGCAAAACGGTTCATCTATATGCTTAATAGTTATATATTAACAACGAGTACATCAATGTTTCTCGTCAATCAAGCCCATACGATAGGCACACAAAAGTTTCTTCAAATCTTCTATCTGACCGGTCAATTCATGACCTATATCAGTATCGCGCACATGCATACGATTATCATTAAACTCAAGAACGAAGCGGTTTGAGATAATATCCACACCCTCTTCAATAGCCTTTTGTGTCGATTGGAAAGGCTCATGTTGCACGAGTTGCAAACCTCGCGAGTGGTATATCAACGTATAACCGGCAATACCGGTCTCTGATTGGTAGGCTTTTGAGAATCCACCATCTATCACCAGCAATTTACCTCCGGCCTTAACAGGTTGTTCTCCCTTTGCCACCTTAACAGGAACGTGACCATTGATGATATGCGAGTTAGGACCCTCGAGACCAAACTCTTTCAACACCTTAATACATATATCATACTCATTGCGCAAGGTATAATAGTGACCTTTTATCTCTTTCATCATACTCTTATCGGGGATAAAGTACTTCTCAAAGTTGGTCATCTTATCCTTGTCGAAGAAAGGCGAATTGGGTCCGCACCACAAGTACCACATGTAGTCGACATCGCGTTGATGATCTTCATGTGTAGGATCGCCAAAGTAAGCTGCACGTACAATGCTATCGACGCGATCAAACAAAGCCTTACCCGAGTACTCCTCACCATGTACGAGCACTTTCTTGAATGTACCATCCTCGTTCATAGGAACCGAAGCATGGAACATCAAGTTGGCATTACGCACAAGATACAAGCTACCCTTGGCATACAACCAACGCATATGCTTGCGCATCTTGTCGCTATTCATAAACGAGAATTTCAGCTTTTGCATTACGCTCGCTTCCTCCTCGGTAAGTTCGTAGGGATTGTTAGGATCGACTGTTGGCAAGTTCTTGTCGGCAAGCTCAAACAATCGGCCGCCCAACTCGATAGTCATATTCTCATAGTTGATACGCTCAAGCAGGTTGCGGTCTTGCATATTATATTCGGGGTTGCGATTGATAATCTGACCCTCGACCTTAAACTGTATAACAGCAATAGCCTTTTGCATCATTGTGATGAGACGTGTAGTCTTCTCGCTATGCTGTACGGCTGTGGGTGTAGGCTTGAACTTAACACACTCATCATCGCCATACAAATCCATTGCCAATGTAGCCAGAGGCAACAAGTTAATACCATAGCCATCCTCGATGGTAGGCAAGTTGCCATAACGCAATGCCATGCGCAACACGTTGGCAATACAAGCTTCATTACCACAGGCTGCACCCATCCACACGATGTCGTGATTACCCCATTGCACATCGATATCGTGATATTTGAGCAACGTGTCCAATATGATGTGTGCACCGGGGCCACGGTCAAATATATCGCCCACAATGTGCATCGAGTCGATGGTGAGTCGTTGTATCAACTCGCACATGGCGGTAATAAAGTGGTCGGCACGACCTATCTCAATAATAGTCGATATAATTACATTTACATAGTCTTGCTTGGGCTCCGAGAGCGACTCGTGCAACAACTCTTGCATGATATATGCAAACTCGGGAGGCAATGCCTTCGACACCTTCGAACGGGTGTACTTCGACGAAACCGAGCGTGCTACTCTGATGAGTTTGTGCAGCGTAATGCGATACCAGTCTTCGATATTCGGCACGGCATCCTTCACCAAATCCAACTTCTCCTCGGGATAGTAAATGAGTGTGCACAATTCTTTCTTCTCATTCTCGAGCATTGTTTGGCCAAAAATCTCATTTACCTTACGAGCCACCGAGCCCGAAGCATTCTTCAATACATGTTGGAAAGCCTCATACTCTCCGTGAATATCGGTAAGAAAGTGCTCTGTACCTTTGGGTAATTCGAGAATAGCTTCAAGGTTGATAATTTCGGTACAAGCCTCGGCTACCGTGGGAAACTTCTTAGACAACAACTTCAAATATCGCAAGTCTTGTTTAACCTCGTTTCGCTTCATTTCATCGGCTTTGGACATCATAGTGGTATAGATTAAGATTGGTTAGTTGGTTGTCCACACTGCTCGCTCATCAGTAATCATGGCACAATATCAAGTCCATGTCGACAACCATGTGTTCTGGTTTATTTTAATTTGTAACAAAGTTAGGTATTAAAATCTTAAAATGCAACCCTTAAAACGAATGTTTTACAATACACCGGCTATCGTGTTATGAGAACACCGCCCATGGGACTGAAATATACGGCATAGGGTTGCAAAAAATATCGCTCTTCGGCAGCAACACCCGATAGGGGCGAACCAGTTGAAGTATCGTAGGTCGATCCACACTCGTCACAGCGCAATACCAACGACTCATCGTCATACTCTATCCTGATAACACTGCTGCGCTCCACCGGGCACGACATGTCGTAGGCATGCACGATACCCACCGGGTCACACAATAGCATCACACCGCCATATCCGGTATAAGAGTTGGCTACATAAGTAAAGTCTCGTGGCTTATTCTCCGCCTTGATAAACTCTTTGTGATCGGGATATGCCGCAACTCCATACATACTCCACATGGCAGCATTACCAAACTCAAGGCGCACTGCTGCAGGCGGAATACGATCATATTCGCCATACTCACAACTTGCCAGCAATAGCATAAGCAACACTGCAACACATACACTTTTTATTACATTCATCATTTGTCTTATTTATATACAAAAAGCGACCTGCATACCATCATCGTAACGGCACACAAGGTCGCTCTTTAAAATATCTCTACCCGATATTACACGTTATACGGTATCACCGCAAGCACATCGGCCATGCGGTCGATTGCTTCTTGTAAGGGTTTTGACACCATTGGCTTGAGAAAGGCATTTATTTCGGCCTTCACTGTAATACGTGTCTTGGTAGTGTACTCATCTACCGGCAACAACTGTATCCACAAGAAGAGAGGCAACGGAGACTTATCGGCCGTAAACTTGATAGTTTTAGGAGGCTCGCGGTCGATAATCTTAAAAGTCAACTCGCCTACAGGGTCGACATTGACAGTACAACTATCGGTGTCGAAGCGCATCTCCTTTATCTGCGCGGCCTTATCGGCAGGTATCATATTGCGCAGGGCTTCCAGATTACTCAAATCCGAGAGCTTAGCATACACTGCTTCAACGGGTGCCGGTATACGGGTTATTTTACTTTCAAAAGAGGTCATACTCCGTTATCTATTACTTTTTAAGCCAGTTAGCGGGGTCTTTGCGCCACTCTTTCAATGTTTCGAGATACTCGGGTGCAATATAGTTGGTTTCAACAGCCGCCTCAAGCATTGCATTGTAATTGCTCAAAGTCAACAATTTAACGCCAGCTTCTTCAAATCGACGAGTTGCCTCGGGGAAACCATAAGTAAAGATTGCAGCCATACCGATTACCTCACAACCTGCTTTGCGGATGCTCTCTACAGCCTTGATACTGCTACCACCTGTCGATACAAGGTCCTCAATAACAACAACCTTTTGTCCGGGCTTAAGGTCACCTTCGATAAGATTTTCAAGACCGTGGTCTTTGGGTGTCGAACGTACATACACATAAGGCAAGCACAAAGTATCGGCTACCAAAGCACCTTGTGCAATAGCACCGGTAGCAACACCGGCAATAGCGTCCACTTCGGGGAAGTTCTCGAGGATAAGACGGCACAACTCTACCTTGATAAAGCTACGCACATCGGGATACGATAACGTACGACGGTTGTCAGTGTAAATAGGAGAATTCCAACCAGATGCCCAAGTAAAAGGATTGGCGGGTTGCAACTTAATGGCGCAGATGTTCAACAACTTCTCAGCCAACAATTTTTCAACGGTTTTCATATTCGTTATTTTTTATTGTTTAGACTAATTTACTCAGTGACCTATGTGGTCTGTTTATACTCATTGCAAAGGTAAACAAAAAAGGAAGAAAGCCACAACGAATGGCACAAAAATATATCGCAAACTTAAATATGGTGTATCAACAGTCAACAATAGCTTATATTTTGGCCGCTGCAAGGGTCGCCATACTTACCTTACTCACACCACTTTTCAGCAAAGCTTCGCCACAAGCCAACAATGTTGCACCTGTTGTTACAACATCATCAACAAGCAGCACATGAGCTCCATGCAATGAATGATCCTCGAGTAATTCGAATGCCTCGCGGGTAGCCAAATAACGATCGTAGATACCTTTTCGGGTCTGCGACTCTCGATGGGTGCGACACACCAAAGCATCGGTACACAGGGGTATACCGGTCTCGTCAGCAATACCTTGAGCAATCCATTCACTCTGATTATATCCGCGCTTGCGCTCTTTGTTGCGATGCAATGGCACTGGTACAATATAATCAATACCAGCAAAGGTTGATGTAGTTATCAATTCGCGCGCCATCATTTTTCCCAAATAGCGACCACACTCTTTCTCGCCATTGTATTTGATACGGTGAATAAGCCTGCGATAATCGCTACCCTTGGCAAAATAGAAGTACGCCACCGCTCGTTCGACAGTAATTTTTCCATAAAAAAGTTGCGCCATCGCATTATCGGGCCGCGCACCAAAGTCGGTGCGAGGCATATCCAGCATACACTGCATGCACAGATAATCCTCGTTATGTAACAATACCTTTCCACACACTCGACAAGTGCGTGGAAAGAAAAAATCGGCTATATCTCTGAACCAACTTCGCATTCCAATGACAACTCTTTAAGTGCCTCATGAACAAGATTAAACTCAAATCCTCGAGACAAAGCAAATCGCATCAGTTTTTCGGCCTGTGTTTGTTGTGGCAAGACCTTCAGTGCACGCAATTTGCCTTTGAGGGTCTTTATCAAGCTTGCCATATACTCATCGGGATCGATTGACTGAAGAGCCTGTGATATAGTAAGCGAATCTATGTGTTTCTGGCGCAATGTATAACCAATCTTTATACGCCCCCAGCCCGAGAAACGAAACTGATCATTGACAAAAGCTCGTGCATAACGTTCTTCGTCGATAAAACGTTCAGCGATAAGTTGGTCTACAATACTATCTTCATCCACACGCGATATATTCCAATTGCGCATCTTATCTCTCACCTCCGACACACAATGCTCCCTGGTAACACATCGTGCCGAGAGTTTACGAAACGCCTCTTCGCGCGTTATCACATCAGCCATTTTATTCAAGTCTTTTTTATTTTCCAACAATAATCCTTTCAAACCTTCACGCAACGCACCATGCGATCGGCCTCCAGAAAGTCTTTAAATACCTCAACCTCAGCAAAGCCTTTCCGGCATAACATTTCACAGCACGCATGCCCCATACTACGATTTATCTCGAAGTAAAGCACACCGCCCGGGAAAAGTTCGGACATAGCAATATCGGCAATCGCCTCGTAAAAGAGCAAAGGTTTATCATCAGCAACAAACAAAGCAGTGTGTGGTTCATAGCGCAATACATTATCTGCCATTTCGACACGCTCACGCTCCATGATGTAAGGCGGATTACTCACCATCACTTCATATCGAGGCTCACCCGACGATTTGTAGCCCAACACATCACACTCACGCCACTCTATATCAACACCATGCGCACTACCATTGCGACGAGCATAAGCAAGAGCTTCGGACGATATATCCCAGCCCTCTACCACAGCATCTTTCCATGCCTTCGCCAGCGAAATAGCAATACATCCGCTACCGGTGCACAAATCGGCCACTCGCCCCTTTACATTGCCTTGCATATCAATGATACGCTGCACAATCTCGGCCGTTTCGGGACGAGGTATCAACACTCCCGAGCCAACCTCCATACGCAAATCGCCAAAGTAGGCACTACCCAGGATATATTGTATAGGCTCGTGCCGAAGCAGTCGCTCAACGATATCTTCTATACGGGCAACGGTCTCAACCGAGAGCATCGCATCGCGATTGAGCAATAGTTGCGTGGTGCTATATCCACACAACTCTTCGAATATAAGACGAATGAATGCCTCCACCTCACCGGTCGGATAAAGATCGACCAACGAAGTGCGTATCATTCGCATTGCTTGTTGTACATTTTCTATGGCCATTACGAATATAATAGCTTATCTACCGCCTCTATCTACGGCTAATTTCGATGTGCAAAACTACAAAATTTATTAGAAAATGCCTATTTTTGCATCATGAATATCGACGAACTATACATGCAACGCTGCCTGCAACTTGCCGGCATGGCCG
>CAJGDT010000041.1 GCA_904502265.1 uncultured Barnesiella sp.
GCTTCTTTTGTCATCACGCTATTGGTCGTCATCGAACGATAGAGCATAGCACCTCCCATTGCACCATGATACGACATTAGATAGTTCTTGAGCATGGGCAATATACTACTCATATACTGAGCATTGGCATATTCGTTACGATAATTGAGATAAGCATAGTCGGAACCTGTAAGATACCAGAAATAATCGACCGACAACATATATGGCGCATATGGGGTAAATCGGGGATTAAAGTGCCATGAATGCGCTTGCAGGGCGTCGAGCGAAGCATCGTACATCTCGGCCATAAAAAGCGCATCGACGGGCTTACCTGTAGCATCACGTACGGTAAATTGCCAGGTTTCGCGATTACCCGGTCGTGTCTTGTCTCGGAACGTGGCAGGGGTTATTATCAGGTGTCTATCGGGTTGCTTGCGACTCACTGTTACACGCTTGCGATGTACCTCATTGTTGTGTACCAGCACAAACATCACTTGTACCACATCATCGCACGATACATCAAATGGCAATTGTACTGTCGTCATGCTATTGTCAAGCGCTACAGTAGCATACTCCACACTATCTTCACCCTTAGAAATAAAGTAATAAAGTGTAGCATGATGCAGTGCCGATCCTATTGCTATACGAACCATTTCGCCATTCTCTGCCTCAAATCGGTCGGTAGGCAACCACAATTCGGTTGCTACAGGAGGCTGTACATCGGCATGCGAATAACATACAAAATCGACACTATCCTTTACAATCACACCATCTTGCATAGCGGTCGACATCATCAACCGGTATGTTCCCGACGGCATGGCATCGTATGGCAGCTTCAAACAATTGTCGCTACCCTTACCATCGGTGTGCCACAAGACATCGCCTTGACGTGTATACTCTTTATCACTTACTCCCCCACACACCGTGCGATAGAGTGACAATGTATAGGGCAATTGTTGCACAGCACCACTACCATTCACTACACTCACAGCAAAGGGTACAACCTTATCACGACACACCTTATCGGGTATGTTGGTGACAAACTTTACACCCACACCGGGCACAGTAATGACAGCTTCACCCTGCCGGCTCTCGCCTGTGGCTGATGTAACTGCAACCTCGGCTACATAACGAGCCCCCCACATACGGGCATACACATCCTCCGGCTCGGCCGTAACAAACGAGAAAGCAAAATCACCATTGGCATTGGTCGACGTACAACCTTGTGCAACAACACTGCCATCACCATACAGGTAGGCAAACTGTCGCACTACATAATCGACCTGAGCAAATGCAACTGCTGCACCCGAATAGGTCAACGCATTGCCACACACTTGCACACTATCGCCATAACTATACACGCCCTCAATATTTCGACACTCGACTGCAAATTGCGGACGCTTATATTCGATTACATCAACACTCTGTACAGCATAGAAATTATCACCTTGGAGACTCAATCGCCAATTGCCCAACGAAGCCTTCTCGGGTAAAGAAATTTCCCCTTGCAATGAGCCATATTTATCGGTTTTAAAATTGCCACTCCACACTTCGCTTCCACCATTATCATACAACTTAGCCTGCACATTGACATTGGCAAGTACCTGTCGCAAAGAACTATCCATGCGATATACAATAGCCGAGAAGTGTAATGTTTGTCCGGGACGGTACAATCGGCGGTCGGTAAAGACGCGAGCCTCGACATTCTCGCGAGTTGTGTGAGCATAAGCAAAGCTCAAATTTTGCATAAAGGGATATAGCGCCACATCGGCAAGGTGTATATAATGAGTTCCCGATACAGCGGGTCTCTCATACCTACATATACCATTAATATCCGATATTGATTGTTGCAACACTTCACCCAAACGATTTACAAGCGACACCTTCTCTCCTGCAATCGGTTTACCACTTTTACTGTCTACAAGTATGGCAAAAGATTCGGATGGAGTAGACTCGAGCGTAAGTAACATATAAGGCGTAACGACAAAGAGCGCATCGTCCTTATGGGCACTCGAAGCTATTGTCAGGCGATACGCACCAGGTGATTGTGGAGCAAACAGCGCCTTTACATCGTAAGAGTCGAAATCAACACCCTTACATTCAATTGTTTTCGACTCAATCTTCTTCCATTGCCATTTATCGGCCTCGGCATTAGGTACACTCTGCATGGGTTGTACGACATCACTTCTCCACAAAACACACTCTATGCTATCGACATTACGATATGAGATATTGGCAACTATCGAATCACTCGGATGGATAGCATGGGGCAGTGTTACCGAGACCGAAGCCGCAGACAAATCGGCACACATCGACTGCAAACAACCTATACGATAATAGCGGGGATAACGCGCTATCCACTGCTTCAACGCATTATATTCTCTCTTGACCTCTTGCGTCATTTCGGGCAAAGAGTGTGAATATCGAGCAATAACCGCCTCAACCACAAAGTCGTAACGAGCATATCGTGATATAAGCTCATCCAACCCTTGCAAATAGCCATTGGTATCCTGTGTGGTAAGGTAAGTAAAGTACAACGACTTCAATTCCCAAATCATAAGGGGAGCATTCTTTCTGTGCTTCTTGTGATATTCTATTATGTCGGCCAACATACCTCGCACCATCTGACCGGTAGGTACCTTTTGTGTCATACGCGATACATTCTCCTCATATATCACCGATGCCACAAAGTCATACATCGTAGGATAGAACTTTTCAACCCATCCCATCATATCATCACCCGTATAACCTTCGACACCGATTATACTTCGATAGCGCGATATAGATGTCTTTTGCAACGCACGCACAGGTTGCAATGCCACTTGTTGCAACAAATCGATTTTATCATAAAAGTTGAGGACACTCCATGTTGCTATATTACTATTTCCTTTTATATACGTAATACGCGCGTGCTTATAATAATGGTTGGTCAGATACGTCTTATACACATCACTCAGATACAAGGCAATAAGACTACGATCCAATGCATTAGAACAACCATTCATGAGCCCCTCAATTTCGGCAACAACATTCACAATACTATCGCTATCGATCGACAATTGTGCCGCTGACAACAACATCAGAGCATCCACCATCTCGGGCGACTTGCGCTCCTTCATAGCAACATCAAGCGCCACACGCGCCTCCTTGATAACAGTTCGAGGATACTCCCTCATTGCTTGCAATTGCTCATCATAATCATTGGACTGAGCAATCGAAACAATTGCCAATATAGATAGTACAAAAGCCAGTATTCTTTTCATAACACAAGTTTCTATGATAAACATTCATCCCATACTGTATATTTTATTGACTATAAACAATTAAAATAGTTTAATTAAACACTGTGAAACGCAATATTATCGCATTACTGTTTATTCCTTAACTAATTTATATTACATTTGCCGTAAATAATACTTTATGGAATTTCTCATATCACATCATCTGTTAGGTCTGCTCATAGGCATCAGCACATTCCTTATCATAGGATTGTTTCATCCTTTAGTAATCAAAGCACACTATTATTGGGGAACCGGGTGCTGGTGGATATTTCTACTCATGGGCATAGCCGGCATTATATTGTCAATAATTGTTGTCGAAGTACTATGGTCGGCACTGCTGGGAGTCTTTGCATTCTCGTCGCTATGGACCATCAAAGAGCTGTTTGAGCAAGAGGAACGAGTAAGGAAAGGATGGTTTCCCAAGAATCCTAAACGCAAATACCCGTTTTAAAATCAAGCACTTACACAACACAAAAGAACAGAGATAGATTTTTATTTAATATTTACCCTTAAATTGTATAGTAATAATTAAAAAAACTCTATCTTTGTACAATAAATAAATAAGCAGTATAAGTAACCAATAAATACTTAAGTAATATTATGGAACTCGCTAATCTTGATTGGAATAGTCTTGGTTTCGGATATCTCGACACCGACTATAACGTACGCTGCACTTACAAAGATGGTAAGTGGGGTGAACTCGAACTAACTGAGAAAAAAACTATTGACTTGCACATGGCTGCAACTTGCCTCCACTATGGTCAAGAGTGTTTCGAAGGTATCAAAGCCTTCCGTGGCAAAGATGGTAAAATCCGTATCTTCCGCCTCCGTGCAGCAGCAGAGCGTATGCAAACTTCTTGCCGTGGTATCCTCATGGCCGAGATGCCTATTGAATTGTTTGAAGATGCAGTTCGCTTGGCAGTAAAGAAAAACGAACGTTTTGTTCCTCCCTATGAGAGCGACGCTTCATTGTATATCCGTCCTCTTATCATCGGTTCTTCAGCGCAAGTTGGTGTTAAGCCCGCTCAAGAATATACTCTCATCGTTTTTGTAACTCCCGTAGGTCCGTATTTCAAAGAGGGTATCAAGCCTACCAAGATGCGCATCGTACGTGAATATGACCGTGCAGCACCCCTTGGTACTGGTCGTTTCAAAGTAGGTGGTAACTATGCAGCAAGTCTTTCATCTACAGTATTGGCTCATGATGAAGGCTACTCAAACCCCATCTATCTTGATGCTAAAGAGAAAAAGTATATCGATGAGTGTGGTGCTGCCAACTTCTTCGGTATCCGCGACAATACTTATATCACTCCTAAGAGCGACTCAATCCTTCCTTCTATCACCAACAAGTGCTTGCAAGCTCTTGCTGAGCACCTCGGCATGAAGGTTGAATGCCGTCCCGTTCCCGAGGAAGAATTGTCAACATTTGAGGAAGCAGCTGCTTGTGGTACTGCCGCAGTTATCAGCCCCATTTCTCGCATTGACGACCCCGTTCGTGGCATTAGCTACACTTACTCTACCGACGGTACTGTAGGTCCTTGGTGTCTCAAGCTCTATACTCTTTTGAGCGCTATCCGTAAGGGTGAGGCTGAAGACATCTTCGGCTGGAATGACATCCTCGACTAATAATTAACCAACCATAATGAGGTGTTGCCCCAATGGGTAACACCTCTTTTTTATTACTTCAGCATGATAGACATTGCTAAGATTATCAATCGATACTACCAACCCGGCGAACCCATTACCACACTATTGTGGAAACATAGCGAACAAGTAGCTGCGTTGGCCAAAGACATAGCACTTGCCAATCCACATCTAAACATTGACCTCACATTTCTCTACGAGGCTGCAATGCTACACGACATAGGTGTATTTCGCACTCACGCACCCTCGATACACTGCCATGGTAATGCGCACTATATACAACACGGCATCATAGGAGCCGAATTGCTACGCGCCGAGGGTTTGGAGGCTCACGCTCGCGTGTGCGAACGACACATCGGCGTGGGACTTACGGCCAACGATATCATAACACAAAACCTGCCGCTCCCCCACCGTGACATGCTCCCCGAAACTATTGAAGAAAAATTGGTGTGCTATGCCGATAATTTTTTCTCAAAATCACAACCCGATGTACAACGCACCTTTACACAAGTACGCGACTCAATAGCTCGATTTGGCAACGACAACATAGAGCGATTTGATGCATTAGCACAACTTTTCGGCCATAACAATAGTAACAAATAAGCTGATAGCACGCAACCCACTAAAATATATTAAAAGACTCAAAACGCCTCGATTGTCGCAGAAAAAGTGTAACTTTGCAGGTTGTATACAATCGACCTACCAATGGTGCATAAAAACAATATAGTTAAAATACTTGCCATACTGATTATCAGCATACTATCAGCACACACTATGGTGTACTCACACCATAGCAACGATAGTATTGCCCCATTGGCAGCAAGCACCATTTCGACCTCCCAAAGCAAAATACAGCCTGTCAAGATTCAAGAAAACCATCCGTTGCTTATTGCAAATGACTCTACAATCAGTAAAGCCGAAACCGATAGTGTACAAAAAGCCACATCAGTAGCAGTAGACAGCCTACCTCAAGCACCCTCGAATGCCAGTGTAAAGACCAAGTCGGCGCTTGATGCCCAAGTAGACTTTACAGCCCAAGACTCACTTGTATTTGAGGCCGGAAACTTAGCCTTCCTTTACGGAAAGAGTGTTGTAAACTACCAAGATATTCAGCTCGATGCTGAACAAATTGAATTGAGCCTCAACGAAAATACCGTGTATGCAGTTGGTCGCACCGATAGCCTTGGCGAAACAACAGGTAGCCCTATCTACAAAGATAGCAGTGGTGAATATGAGTCGGAAACAATGACATACAACTTCAAAACAAAGCAGGGCTATATCACCAATGTTATCACAGAGCAAGGAGAAGGTTACTTGACCGGTGGTCGCACCAAAAAGACCGAAGACGACATTCTCTTTATGGAAAATGGTCGCTACACCACTTGCGACAACCACGAGCACCCACACTTTTACCTACAACTTACTCAAGCCAAAGTGCGACCTCAAAAGAACGTGGTAACAGGTCCAGCATATATGGTATTGGAAGATGTTCCATTGCCGTTGGCAGTACCTTTTGGCTTCTTCCCTTTCAATAAAAAATATTCATCGGGTATCATTTTCCCCACATTCGGTGAGGAAATGAAACGAGGATTCTATATGCGTAACGGAGGCTATTACTTTGCCATAAACGACTATGTCGACCTTGCATTGACAGGTGAGATATACACCAAGGGATCATGGGGTGTACAAGCACGATCGGCCTATATCAAGAAATACAAATTCTCGGGTAGCATCGATGTGAGTTTTATCAACACGGTGACCGGTGACAAAGGTATGCCCGACTACTCATCACAAAACAACTTTAAAGTTGCTTGGACACACACCCAAGATGCCAAGGCAAGCGCCAACTCATCATTCTCGGCCAGTGTAAACTTTGCAACAAGTGGTTACAATCGTAACGATGTCAATACGTACTACGACCCCAACCAATTTACACAATCAACCTCTACATCAACAATCAACTATACCTACCGTGTACCCAACGTTCCGTTGAGCATATCGGCCAGTGCCAATATCACACAACGCACACAAGACTCTACGCTCAATGTATCATTACCCAGCCTCACTATCTCGTTGAGCCAGATACGTCCGTTCAAACGCAAGAACGCCTCGGGTCCTGAAAAGTGGTATGAAAAGATACAAATGTCATATAGCGGTCGCTTGCAAAACAGCATTACAGCTAAGCAAGACGAGATTTTTCAGAAAAATCTGCTCAAAGACTGGCGTAATGGTATGAGTCACAACATACCTATCTCGGCAACATTTACCTTATTTAAGTACATCAACATGACAGCTTCGGTAAACTTTACCGACCGTATGTACTCCAATAAAATCATGCGAGATTGGGACCCTCAAGCATCGGCCATTGTTAATGATACAGTATACGGCTTTTACAACGTGTACGATTTCAATGCCGCAGTGAGCTTACAGACCAAATTATATGGATTTTATACACCTATGAAATTCCTCGGTGATGCCGTAAAACAAATACGCCACGTACTAACTCCTTCTATATCATTCACCTATGCACCTGACTTCAGCGACCCTTTCTGGGGTATGTATGAAACGCTTAGATATACCAATGCAGGAGGACAATATGTAGAACAAGTTTACTCGCCCTTCTCTAATGGGCTATTTGGTACGGCTCCACAAGGTGAAAAGGGAGTTGTAAACCTTTCATTTGCCAACAACCTGGAAATGAAAGTGAAGAGCGATGCAGACTCGACAGGTGTAAAGAAAATATCACTTATCGAAAACCTTACCGTAGGTACCAGCTACAATATGGCAGCCGACTCGCTGAGATGGAGTAATGTCAACGTAAACCTGCTTATAAAATTAACAAAGGGCCTCAACCTCAACTTACGCACTACATGGGACCCCTACTGTTACCAACTAAACTCGGCAGGCAATCCTGTAAGGGTAGACGTATTGCGCTCACAAGCAGGTAGAGGTTTGGCCAGACTCTCGAGCGCCGGTACATCTTTCTCTTATACCTTCAATAACGACACATTCAAGAAAAAAGAGACCCGCGACAAGCCATCGACCGGAGACGAAGAGGTAGCTGCCGGCAACGATCCCATGGCCAATAGTGCTGCTGCCCAGCAAGAAAACGATAATAGACGACGATCGGGCAACAACACAAAGGGTAATGACGAATTTGATAGCGATGGATATTACAATTGGAATATACCATGGAGTCTTACTTTTAACTACTCGATCAACTACACATACGGAGCGTTTAACAAAGAGAAAATGGAGTATGATGGTAAATTTGTGCAGAATCTGAGTCTGTCAGGCAATCTAAACTTGACGAAAGGTTGGTCATTCAACTTTACCGCCAGTTATGACTTTGAAGCCAAGAAACTTGCATACATGAATTGCAACATCTCGCGCGACTTGCACTGCTTTACTATGTCGGCCAGCTTTGTACCGGTAGGTCCCTATAAATCATATAACTTCCACATTGCTGTGAAATCGTCACTGCTCAAAGACCTCAAATACGACAAGCAAAGTAACGCTTACGATCAACTCAACTGGTATTGATAATATGGAATTGCCAAAAGCTTTCGCAGAACGCATGCAACAACTCTTGGGCAACGAGTACGACTCATTTGCCCATGCTCTCACTCATACCGAACAACCGGTAAGTATTCGCATCAACACTGCCAAGAGCGCACAAGCGCCCTGCAATGCAACAGCCGTTCCTTGGTCGGGGGGTAGCGGATATTACCTTCCCGTACGCCCCACTTTTACCTTCGACCCCATTTTTCATGCCGGTGGATATTATGTACAAGAGGCCGCCTCAATGTTTTTAGGCCGTGTTATTGAGCAATATATATCCACACCGGTGCGTTACCTTGACCTATGCGCTGCACCGGGCGGAAAGTCTACTCACGCATTATCTCAATTACCCACCGGCAGCCTCGTTGTAAGCAACGAAGTAGTAAGACAGCGTGCTCAAATTCTGGCTGAGAACATAACCAAATGGGGAAACCCTCGCTCGGTCGTAACCAACAATATGCCGGCCGACTGGGGTACATGGCACAACTACTTCGATGTAATAGCTACCGACGTACCCTGCTCAGGCGAAGGTATGTTCCGCAAAGACGATACTGCCATTACCGAGTGGTCGCCCGCCAATGTAGCTCATTGTGCATCGCGCCAAGAGGGCATCATCGCCGATATATGGAGCGCTCTACACCCCGGTGGTCTACTTATCTATAGCACATGCACATTCAATATAGAAGAGAATGAAGCGATGATTGAGCACATTGCTCGTACCTACGATGCCGAACCCTTAACTATTGACATCAACCCGGATTGGGGAATTGCCAATGCACTTGTAGGCGACATGCCGGTATATAGATTTATGCCCCATCGCACACATGGCGAAGGTCTATTCATGGCTGTTTTGCGCAAAAAAGGCGAAGTAGACGACATTTGTGGCACTCCGCCCAATGTACGCGATAAAAAGAAAAAACAAGGAGCCAAAAACAAGGCGTTACCCATTCCTCGCGAGGTAAAAGAGTGGTTATCATCGCAAGGATATACCCTTATCGCAAGCGAAACAGATATAACAGCCTGTCCTGAGGAGTATGCCAACGATATGCAAGCCATGCAACGCGACTTCAATGTACTGCATGCCGGTATCCCCATGGCAACATTAAAAGGTCGTGACCTCATTCCCACTCATGCCTTGGCCCTCTCTACAGCTTGCAACCACGAAAAATTTGCACTGTGCGAAGTATCGCTCGACACAGCCCTCGCCTATCTGCGAAGAGAAACCGTAACGCTACCTGCCGACACCCCTCGTGGATATGTAATACTTACCTACCAAGGTTTCACACTCGGATGGGTTAAAAATTTGGGCAATAGAGCCAACAACCTCTACCCACAAGAGTGGCGCATACGCAGTAGCTACAACCCCGAGACCATCATCGAAGCCGGAGTAAAGAGTTCTTGTTATTGAGAATACACAAGAAAAATGATAAAAGACAAGACATATCGATACGACGATGCATTCAAAGCGTGGGCTCGAAAACATCAATTCAATTTCAAGGAGTTCGTGTTGAATGATTTCTACAATGATAAGAATCCTCAAGTCATTCTCTCACCCACGGCTGCCCAAAGAGGACTGATATTTTGCGACCAATATCGCTATTTGATTCAAACGAAGGTTCAATCATTTGGCACGTCGGCTCTATTTTTAAACATGCTCCGGAGTGAACATATTCCATATAATATCTTCACCCCAATGGAGGAAGATTTAGAAAATACCGCGTCATTATTTAATGAAATTATTGGAGGAGGTATCTCGTATATAAAACAAATACACATAGAGTATGCCGGCAGACCTGGCACTGACAAAAGCGAATATCTTAACGATGGAACATCGTTTGATACCTTTATTGAATATGAAGCAACCGATGGAAAAATCGGAGGTATAGGCATTGAGGTTAAATACACTGAAAATGGTTATCGCATAGGCAAAAAAGAGAAAAATGATATAGAAAACCCTTATGGAAAATATAGCTTAATTACCATGCTTTCGGGTTACTATATCCCCACCCTCAATATTACTGCATTCATTAAAGCCAACCATTTGCGACAAATATGGCGTAACCACATATTGGGATATTCAATGCTAAATAGAGGCGATATTCAACATTTTCATCACATACATCTATATCCTCAGGGCAACACACACTTTCATGAATTAGCTCTACCCGAATACAAAAACTTACTGACCGAAAAGGGAAAACAGAGTTTTATAGACCTTACATACGAATCGCTATTCAACAAAATGAATAGGCATTTTATCACCGACAAGCAACAAGAATGGATAAAATATCTGATAAATAGATATTTATCAGATGTAAAGTAACTTTACCACCAACACATTCAAATCGCTACGCTATGCAGTAATGATAGATAGAGGTAAAGTTTTTGAAGAAAAACAAAATTATTTTCATCTAACTATTGCACAAATCAAAAATAACTCCTATCTTTGCACCGCATTTAAGGAAAACCTCATTATGGTAATGGCGGGATAGCTCAGTTGGTTAGAGCGTCGGATTCATAACCCGGAGGTCACGAGTTCAATTCTCGTTCCCGCTACAAAGCAAGTGATTTAA
>CAJGDT010000042.1 GCA_904502265.1 uncultured Barnesiella sp.
CGGCTCTCTTTTTACTGTAAAAATACCCGTTGTACGCAATATCACATATTTCGTAATCTGCTCGTTCGACTTAAAGCCGATACCCTCTATCACCTCTTCACCATCGACTATGCGTATCGCTGAGTCGGAATAGATTTCGCGTGCTTGCTGATCCCAATAGAGCTGTTGGGTATAGAATTTCTTTCCTTCAGTATTTTCTATATGCACATTACCACTCAAGAGCCACTTTTGAGGCTTCTTGTAGTATATTGCCGTATCGCCTTCTATCATGGTTTCGGTTACAAACAGTGTATCAAACTGCTCAACATATATACCTTGAGGAAAATACCAATAAGGATCTTCGGTATTCTCACCCTCATACATATACCACAAAGGCGCCTCTATGCGATATCGAGTCACTCCCGAGTCGGATATTAGCGTATTCACATCACAAGTGTACATGGATGGCAGGCTATCTACATTTTCATAACCCTCTACCACCTCGGTCTTGCTACCCGAACAAGCTGCCAAAAGCAGTATACAACAATGGGCCACACTCGACACTCGCGTTAGCCACAAAAAATCAGCAGTATAAGCTTCTCTAAATCTCATTTTACGAACAAGAGGGTTATGCCTCATGGCATAACCCTCCATTTATAAGGATTTGATTATTTCTTGATGAAAGTCTTTACACCTACACCATCGTTGTGTACATATTGCAAGATGTATGTACCGGCTGCAAGCGACGATACGTTCACCTCGTTCTTATAGCCATTGAGCGCACCGGCTTGTACTTGTGCACCGGCTACCGAGTAGATAGCATAGTTACCACCTACAACGGGTACTTCGATAGTTACCACATCCGATGCGATTGAGGGATACACTCGCATGGCATCGCTCATAACACTCTCTACAGCCTCGTTTGCAACAATTTGGATAGTAAATTGCTTTTCAAACGACTCGCCTGTATCGGCATTGGTCACTGTCATCAACAACGATTTGAACGAGTTCTTATCCTCTACGGTCTTGGTCGATACAAGTTTACCATCCACTACTTGATAGGGCGACGCGGTATGTTTTCCGGCTACATTTTTAGGACCTTTCATTTCATACACAAAATTCGCCTCGGGATCTTCGCACAATACAATTACATCGGCAAGTGCTACACCGGCTTCAGTACCCACGACAAATGTTGTGGTACTCAACTCCAATCCATAAGGAGCAGTTGTGGGAGCACCAACGCCCAAGACAGCTGTATTATTTTCAGGGAATGTCATGCCTTGGTAAGCATCTTCCATCTTATCAATATCGAAATAGCCATTACCATAGCCACCCCAACCCCAGTTGACGTGTACTTTTTGTGTTGCATTCTTCCAGCCATCGAGATTCCAGCAGTGGCCACCCATTTCACCTGAACCGAAGTAGATTACTACACGGCCCAAAACGATATCTTGAACCAGCATCTCCAACCACTTATTAGGATTGGCATCTTTTTCTACAAATCGCAACAATGTAGGGTCATAGCAGAAGAAGGTTTCCAACGCTGTCTTAGCAATAGAGTTTCCTGCACCCGATCCCTCGGGAGTGTATTCCATATCAACCGACACACCGCAGTGATACAACAAACGTGCTATCTCGTCAGTATCGCCGTTATCCATTGCTACCCAGTCATAAGGCTCCTCTTCGCTATAGTTGATGCTCAACATACCTACACCTGCACAGTTGTACGAGTGCTTTCCTTGAGGAGCTACAGGATATTGTTGCACCATCATGGCCTGAGTCATACCTACTGCCACACAACCTACAAGCGTCGGCTTACCATCAACCTTAGGACAATACTTATTGAAGGGATTGCCTTGGTCGAGATCGCGCTTGATAAGGGGTGCAACATCGGGCATATCAAGCTCTGTTACAGCCTTGCGCATCATGGCACGCTCCCAGCCGTCATGCTTGGCAACACCGGCGGTTTGAGCCACTTTTACAATATGTTGTGCACACACATCAAGAGCAAATTGCATAGGCTCGGGTGCCACAAACGCATCTGTTGTGTTGTAACCGATAATAGGGTCGGTAGATGATTGAGCCGATACAATAGCCCAACCTCCTTCGTTATATTCAACAACATAGTAGGCAGGCACTCCGTCATGCTCTACAAGACGCACGGTTGCATCATCGGCTCCGCGCCACTCATTATCGAGCATCAAATAGTTATCGGCTGTTTGTTTAGCCACCTCGGGCGAAACAACTTCGGCTTGCAACATCATAGTGCTCAGCACCATGATGGCTGTGAGTGATAGTGTGAAGAACTTTTTCATATTCGCTGGTTTATATTCTTTTTTGCGCTTGCAAAGAAAAGAAATTATACCTTATTATGCAAATCGTCCGATAGTTTTTGCATCTTTTTTTGATTTTTATCACAACAAAAAAATGGGTGGCAGCTCCACTTACGAGCAACCACCCATCTTTACTATTATCTTATATCTCTTACTTCTTGATGAAGGTCTTCACGCCAACACCATTATTGTGTACATATTGCAATATGTAAGTACCTGCAGCAATATTAGCTACATTTACCTCATTCTTGTAGCTATCGAGCGCACCGGCTTGTACTTGAGCACCGGCTACCGAGTAGATAGCATAGCTACCACCCACAACGGGCACTTCGATAGTTACCACATCCGATGCAATTGAGGGATAAACGCGCATAGCATCGCTCAACACACCTTCTACTGCATCATCGGCCACAATTTGTATAGTAAATTGTTTTTCATACGATTCACCTGTATTGGCATTAGTCACTGTCATCAACAACGATTTGAACGAGTTCTTATCCTCTACAGTCTTGGTCGATACAAGTTTACCATCTACCACTTGATAGGGCGACTCGATATGCTTACCTGCCACGTTTTTAGGACCTTTGAGATCAAATATAAAGTTGGCAGTTTCGTCTTCGCATGAGACTTTCACATCGGCAAGTGCTACACCGGCCTCAGTTCCCAATACAAATTGAGTTGTACTCAATGACAAACCATAAGGTGCTGTTGTAGGCGCACCAACACCGATGATAGCACCATTGTCATAGGGGAAGCTCATACCTTGGTATTTATCTTCCATCGCATTGATTTTGTAGTAGCCATTACCATAGCCACCCCAACCCCAGTTGACGTGCACCATCTTGGTCGATTGTTTCCATCCGTCAAGGTTCCAACAGTGACCACTATTTTCGCTTTGACCACGATATACGATTACACGGCCCAACAACAACTCATCGAGCAATATCTCGAGCCAAGCTTCGTCGGTCTTAGGCTTGTCGATATAGCGAACGATGTTCTCATCGTAACCAAAGTTACGAGGCAAAGCTTGTGCTACGAGGGGAGTCATTGCACCCGATCCTTCGAGACCATACTCCATACCTACCGACACGCCACAATGATACAACAAACGAGCTATCTCGTCCATATCACCATTGTACATAGCATCCCAGTCATAGGGCTCCTCTAGATCGTAGTTAATAGATTGAAGACCGGCATTAGAACTATTGTATGAATATTTGCCATTAGGTCTTTCGGGGTAGCGAGCCACCATCATAGCTTGACCCATACCTACTGCCACACAACCTACCAAAGCATTTTGACCATCAATTTTGGGACAATATTTGTTGAAGGGGTCACCTTGGTTAAGGTCTACAGTAATAAGGGGATCGATATCGGGAGTGTTATCTATATCGGCGGCAGGCTTACGGCGCATTTCCTCATTCCATGCCACATGAGCCTCGGTAGTCAATTCGGCCTCTTTCACAATACGATTGGCACATATATCGAGCACATATTGCATAGGCTCGGGCACTACATAAGCACCTGTATGATTGTATGCTATGAGAGGATCGGATGTCGATTGAGCCGACACGATAGCCCATCCGCCTTTACTATATTCTATTACATAGTAAGCAGGCACACCATCGCACTCTGCGAGTTGCATAGTAGCCTCTCCTTCACCCATCCATTCACTGTCTTGCATCAATATGCTCTCGGCAGTAGCCTTAGCGACTTCTTGCGACACAACCTCGGCACGAACCATCATCGAAGCACACGCTACCAAAGAAGATACCAATACGATAAAAAACTTTTTCATTTCTCTCAAATTAAGGATTAATTGTGATTGTCTTTTTTTCGGGGTACAAAGAAAAGAAATTGTCGCATAAATTCCAAATTTATACTACTATATCAACTCTTTTTTACCAAATATCAAATAAAAAAGAAAGATGGAATTGCCCTGACCGAGCAACTCCATCTTCTATATCAAGTTTTACTAAAAATTACTTCTTAATAAAGGTTTTCACACCCACACCATTATTGTGTACATATTGCAAGATGTAAGTACCGGCAGCGAGTGAAGCCACATTTACTTCATTTTTGTAAGCATCGAGCGCACCGGCTTGTACTTGTGCACCGGCTACCGAGTAGATAGCATAGTTACCACCTACAACGGGTACTTCGATAGTTACCACATCGGCTGCTACCGAGGGATATACACGCATAGCATCGCTCATTACGCTTTCTACGGCATCATTGGTTACAAGTTGAATATTGAATTCGCGTTGGTATGACTCGCCTGTATTGGTATTGGTTACTGTGATAAGTATATACTTAAACGAGTTCTTATCCTCAACAGTCTTAGTCGATACGAGCTTGCCATCAACTACTTGATAGGGCGACTCGATATGCTTACCTGCTACGTTTTTAGGACCTTTCAAATCGTATTCAAACGCAGCCTCGGGATCTTCGCATGACACTACTACGTCGGCCAATGCTACGCCGGCCTCGGTACCCAATACAAAGTCGGTTGTACTCAATGAAATACCATAGGGAGCTGTTGAGGGCTTGCCAATACCGAATACTGCACCATGGTGGTACAAGAACGAAATACCTTGATAAGAGTCGGTCATGTTGTCGAGGCTAAAGTAACCGTCGCCATAGCCACCCCAACCCCAGTTACAGTGCACCATTTGGCTCGATTGTTTCCAACCATCGATATTCCAACAGTGACCACCATTACCGGCCTCATCGGCAGCACCCATGTACATTACTACGCGACCATTGAGCAAGTCGGTAAAAATCTTTTCGTACCATGCATCATCGGTATATTGCACACGAGCCACTGCATGTACACGTTGCTTGTCGTATTGGAAGTTGCGAACAAGTGCTTTAGCAGCATCTTCGATGTAAGCACCCGAGAATGTAAGGCTATACATCATATTGATAGATACACCTGCATGGTAAAGCAAACGAGCTACCTCATCGTAGTTACCGGTTTGCTCACATTGGAACATAGCATCCCAATCATAAGCAGGCTCATCATCATAAACAATCGAAAGTTTGATATTTTGGTGCTTATATGAGTTTTTACCCACAGGGCGCTCAGGATAGCGTTGTACCATCATTGATTGAGTCATAGCCACAGCCACACAACCTACCAACGCATTCTTGCCATCAATTTTGGGGCAATACTTGTTGTAGGGAGTATTTTGATTGAGGTTTACTGTAACCATGGGAGCAATGTCGGGAACAGTTGCAGGGTCAGTCGCAGGCTTGCGTTGCATTACACGTTTCCAATCGGCATGCTCTACAGCCACTCCATCAATAGCGCGAGCAGTAATCATCTTAGCATTGAAGTCGAGCAATTCAGCCAATGCACCACGAGCAGCAAATTCGCCCACAGTATTGTAACCAATAACAGGTTGCGATGATGTTTGAGCCGACACAATAGCCCAACCACCGGTGGTATATTGCACTACATAGTATGCAGGCACACCATTGTGCTCTACAAGGCGCACTTGAGCGTCGGTAGCACCATGCCACTCATTGTCGAGTGCCAAGAAGTTATCGGCAGTTTGCTTGGCCATTTCGGTAGTTACCACCTCGGCCGAGAGAGTCATGCACATTACCGATACTACGGCAGCGGCAAAAAGAGTAAAAATTTTCTTCATCTTTTGAGATTGTAATGTGGTGTTAAATTTGATGTAATTTTCAGGGTGCAAAGATAAACAATCTATTACACAATAACAAAGGGATTAATATTTTTTATAAAGATGCAATAAACTACATACCGGCAACACTCGAGTTTCTCAACGGCTCTATAAACAAAAAGAGATCGCACCATGGGTGCGACCTCTTTTATATAATTCTCAACTTAGAAAAATTATTTCTTGGGAAGGAATTTAGTAGCTTTCAAATCAACATTCTTGATTGATACGTTATCCAAGCAAAGAGGAGTTTCGTACATGTTAACATTGTCAGCACCTACAAGAGTCTCATTGAGGATATAAATCTCTTCAAAGTCAAAGAGAATGTAGGGCTTACCCTCTGAAAGGAAGATAACACAAGCCTTGTAACCTGCATTTTGCAATACCATTTGACCTTTCATGTCGGCATATACAAAATCCCATGAAGTATAAAGCTCATTTGATTCAGGATTGTAGCTTGCCAAGTAGCAATCAACCACACCCATACCAGCAGCAGTGAGGTCAAACGAACCAGCCAATGACAAACCATTTTCACTTTCGGGATCAAAGAATGTCAACCAAGTGTAAGTATTACCATCGTTTGCAGGAGCTTCATAGCTGAACGCGGTTACGTTTTCAACACCTGCACCTTGGAGAATGTTCATTACACTGGGAAGAGACCATTTGTCACCTTTAAGGGGTTGACCGAAGTACTCTGTCAAATCAAAACCAGCTTGAGTCAAAGTTACATTAAAGAGTTGAGAGCCAACCTCAGTTTCAGACTCATCTTCTGTGAATGCTTTAGAAACACCATAATAGCAATAACCCATATCAGACTTGAAGAGAGCGTTTTCATCATCAACACCTGCATTGTTGGGATCGTATGCCCACCAAGGACCATTGGGAACACCCTCTTCATCGAGAACATTCACAAGGGCAGCCATCTTGTTACCGTAAGCATCCTCTACCGAACCCTCGGCAAACGAAAGCAATACGATTGAGAAACCATCAAACTCGAATGTAGAAGGCAAGCTAACAACAAGGTTTCTACCAGAAGCCATTGCAGTAGCATCACCTTTAGCATAAGACTCGAGGTTCTCATTCAATACCTCATAAGTAACAGCGGGCATAGCATCAGTGCGAACGATAGCCTCGTCAAACGCAACAGTTACTTGCTTACCGTTGTTAGTTGCAGAGAGTTCTGAATTAGCAACAAGCGCAGGAGCAGTTACGTCAACAGCACCTACAGTCTTCACAGCTGTTGTTTGTACACCGGCAGCATTAGCAACTACAGCATAGATAGTGTAAGTTTTGCCAGGCTCGAAACCAGTGAGTTGGATACCGAGAGTATCGCCTTCAACAGCAGGCTCTGCACTCCAACCACCATATTGGCCCTTCAAAAGAGCTGTAAAATCGATAGATTGAGCTTCACCTTCGTCATATACAAAGCTGAAGTTTGTAGCGTTCTTCAAGTAGAAGACTACATCCATCTTGTCGCTGATGAGCGCACCGGTAATAGAGTCGAGGGGAGATACCTCGATAGTAATCTCAGGCTCGGCACCCCATGTATCACGGGGAAGCGACTCCATAGGATCCCACTGTGCGCAACCGGTCATAAGAAGACCGATTGCAAGTGAGAGGATATATACTAACTTTTTCATTTCTGTTAATTGTTACTTAGTTAATACATTATTTTTTTGTATAAACGATATTAGTGAAGTACTCATAGAGACCACCGGCAACTATATCGTACGCACCGAGAGCAGAGCTCCAAGTAATAGTTACGTCACCTTCAACATCGTAGTTGGCAACACCGATACCGGTAGTTTCGATATTGTTGGTAATACCGCAAATGATGAGGTCCATTTGACCATCTACAGTGTAGATAGATTGACCAATGCGCATTGAAATAGTACCTTGAACATCGTCAACTGTAGCTTCAACAGCTGCTACACGATCGTGACCAAGACCGAATTGGCTTGTTGAGATAACGGGTTGGATCCACAACTTGTTCTCTACCTCATCGTCGGCAGTAAGAGTTACATCCCACTCCATAGTTTTTTCTTGAGCAGCAGACTCACCTGTAGCGGTGTACTCACCCAAAAGACGGTTGAAGGGGTTCTCGTCGTCGAGGATAGTAATAGAATAAGTGTTCATAGCACCCTTGTTGCAACCTTGGATGTTGGCAAGTTGTACATCGAACTTCTTATTGGGCTCACGAGCATCATTATCTACAGCTTCCAAAACAACAGTAGCGAATTGGTGTTTGTTATCGAAGTTGATAACATAGGGAGCAGCAGTAAAGGCGATAGTATCAACATTGATGCGCTCGTTGAAAGTAGGGCTTTGGTTGTCAAAGTCGATGCTATAACGAACAGCATAAGCTACATTGAAGTGAGTGCCTACAGCAGCAGCATTGTCGGCATAAGCGTCGGCGTTGAAAGCAATCTCAGCAGAGGCATTGATACCGGCCAACGAAGCACAATAGAGTGAAATCTCGGCAGTACCATCTAACTCATCGAGCATGCCCGATGCGCTATCAAAGGCAATAAATGCTTGCGTTTCGTCATTGAAAGTGGGTTGTTTATTCAAATCGCAAGAAGTGAAAAGCACAACCGACGCAAGCGCTGTGTATATTAAACTTTTGATTTTCATTGTTACTTAGTATTAAATATCCTTATTAATTACCATTGGGGATTTTGTACCAAATTGCCATTAACGTCGATTTCAGACTCTGAAATAGGCATGCACCAGTATTTGCTGTCGAAAGGAATATTTTGGTTAATGGGTGAAGAAACGTCGGTACGTACCATCATCTCACCGGGAGTAGCACCGCCTTGGTAGTTAGTGCCAATAATACGCTTGTAATCGTGCCAGATGTGACCCTCGAAAGCCAACTCTTTGCGACGCTCGTTGAAGATGTCAGCATAAGTAATAGTTGTATAAGGAGTAGCCTTACGGTTCTCAGCGATTACGTTAAGGTCGTTCATTGCACCTGTGTTGTTGGTTTGCATGTAGCGAGCCTCAGCACGGATAAGATACATCTCCGATGCACGAATCAAAGGCACGTTGGGAGTAGCAAGGAGGTTACCCTTACCTTGGTACTTAGCGGGCCAGTAGAAGTCGGGGTGATCAGAAGATGTGAGGAGAGTAGTCTTACGAACGTCATTATCCTCATAGAGAGCCAAGAGGTCTTCAGATACGCGAACGTCACCATACTCATCGGGGTCAGTGATGTTACCGAGGAGAGTAGAAGCCTCAGTAGTATCGAAGAATACAGCGAAGATAACCTCGGGAAGAGCGCTCATGCTCTCGTCGGTCCACATTGAAGCATACTCAGAAGCTGTAGCAACGGCATGACCCATAGCGATCACGTTAGAAGCGTGGATCTCGGCGTTTTTCCAATCTTGCATATAGAGATATACGCGAGCGAGGAGAGCCTCGATAGCAGCGGGAGTAACAGCACACTTAACATCTTTTACATCGGCGCGAGTGAAACCGGGCTCGATCAAGTCAAGAGCAGTGTTGAGGTATTTAATGATTTGAGCGTAGTTGTCGGCAGCCAATGCACGAGCAGGCTTGTCAAGTACACTCTCTTCGGGGTTCTCTTTAACAACGGGTACACCAAGAGCCTCTACAGTACCTTCAGCAGCAGTTGAAGAGATAGCGTAGGGTTGAGCATACCAACGAAGAAGATCGAAGTAGCAATAAGCACGAACGAAAAGAGACTCAGCCATGCAGTTGTCAAGGTCTTGTTGAGTTACACCCTCTTCTTTCAAGTATTGATCACCTCTTGTTTTGATAGCGTAGATAACGTTATTGCAACGGTTGATGTTAACATAGGCATTGCCATACATTGAGAAACCACCCGAAGCAGTAAAGTTCCATTGTTGCCAGCTCATACCACGACCAGAGTTGAGGGGAGCACCGGCAACACAGTTACCGCACATTACGTCAGGAAAGATTTGAAGATCCTCGCCATACCATGAGCCAGAAGAGAATGCTACATAAGTTACAGCAGAGGCCTTATCCAAACCTTCAAAGTTTTCAAGCGCTACTTTGTCTGTAACCGTTGTTATGGGATCTGTAGTAAGATCGCATGAAACAAGGCCAAGAGCAACAGCGGCTAATATAAATAATTTTTTCATATTCTTAATCCTTTCTCAATTATTAGAATGAAATATCAAGACCCACTACAAACGACTTAGTGATAGGATAGATACCAAGTGAAGTACCTGTTTGACCACGCTCGGGGTCATAGCAGTTTGTATCGTGGAAAGTGAAGAGGTTGTAACCACTCAAGTAAACACGGAGGTTGTTGATAGCGGCTTTCTTCATCAACTTAGAGGGGAATGTATAACCCAAAGTCAAGTCTTTAACACGGAGGTAGTCGCCACGCTCGAGGAAGCGAGTAGATACTGTGTAAGAAGAGTTTGTACCGTTATCGGCAATAGGTTTGGGGTTAACACCTGTATCACCAATTTCTTTCCAGTAAGCACCTTCACCGGCAGCAACAGTCAACTGGTTGTAACCGAAGTTAGCACCGTCATTCCAGAAGATTTGGTTATCGGGGTTGAGGATATAGTTACCAATCTTATACTCGAAGCTTGCGCTGAAGTCGATACCCTTCCAGTTCAATGAAGTGTTGAAACCACCCATTGCGAGAGCCTCGGGTGAACCTTTGTAGATACGGCCTGCCTTAGTAAAGTCAGTAGTGATCAACTTTTCACCGTTTTCGTCAGCCTCAGTATACCAGAGAGCCTCACCATTGATGGGGTTAACACCGGCATAGTCATAGAGATAGAATTGATACATTTGTTGACCTTGAACTACGCGGAGACCAGAACCTGCTGAGAGGTATTCGTTTTGGTCGAGATCAAGGATCTTAGAACGGTTCATAGAGAAGTTCACACCGAATGTCCATTGCAACTCGTTGGTGTTGATGATATCAACGTCCAATTGAGCCTCGAAACCTTGGTTCCA
>CAJGDT010000043.1 GCA_904502265.1 uncultured Barnesiella sp.
ACGCAGTGTAATGGTGAGGTCTTTTTGTGCTTGATAGGGCAAATAGGCAATCTTCTTGATTTTATATCCCTTGTAGAGCTGCAAATCCTCGGCACGGAAACGGTGCACATAATCGAGCGTAGAGACGTTGTAGTCGAGGTAAGCATAGTCGGCCAATACATTGGTCATACGAGTCAGCTTCGCCTCGATATCCCAAGTAAGTTCCATGCAACCGGCTCCGGCTGTAGCATTTACAGCTGTAACAAAATTAGCCGGCACACGAGTCGATACCGAAACATAGGGCGAAACCAAACCATTGTTATACTCAGCATCCACATTATATACAATGTAGTCAAGATCGCTCACCTCGGTGTCAACATAGCTGCACTCGGTAGTTGTCGCAATGAGAATATTGTCGCGATATACATTAAATTGCTTAACGCCCTTAGCCTCTGACGATATATCCCACGAAAGGACAATACGTCCCTTCTCATTATGAGCCACAAGGTTTGTAGGGGCAATGGGAGTATCTTCACACACAAAGTTAAAACTAATAGTACCATCGGCAGCTTCAGTAATGCTATTCATAGACTTGTAGGTATATCTACCGCTAACAGAGCGAGTAGATGGCAACGTAGCATCACTAAAAGAAGTCTTGCCGTCAGTACCCGGGAAGGGAGCCGATGCACTATTCACATCACCATACGACGAGCTATCTTCATTAGGATCTTCGCCAGCCGATGCACACACCATATACATGGCTTGTGGATAGGCAGCATTGACCATGTTATTGGCAATAGAGGCCTTGATTTTGGCATCATTGGCATGATATATGAGCAATCCATGTCCGGGCAATGCCACATCGAAAGCACCCGCTTGCTGACGATTTTCCAGGATGAAGTACTCTCCTGGTACAGTCGTATCGAAACGGTAGGCTACAGGGTTATTGTGTGCAGGCTTGACATCCGAAACTTGTTGTGTTGAATTGAGCACGATGGGCTCGACCCATCCGCATTGTATCTTTTGCCACATATTGATACCCGCAGGACGATCGCCTCGGTTACCATTCCACGCTCCATTTCCCATCAAGTCCCATACACCGGTACCGGTATAATAACCATTTGACTCATTATAGTCTGAGTCGTAGAAGTCGGGAGCACCTAGATTGTGACCAAACTCGTGACATATAACACCAATGGTAGCCATATTACCACTGTAGTCCAACAACTCAGGCTCAATGGTGTATCGACGTATCTGTATTCCATCGAACGACATACCATAAATGATATTACTGTGCGACCATATCTCGTTAGCAGCACCCGAATACTCCTGTCCGGTACCTTGGTGAATGACTGCCAAACCATCCAGCACACCATCTCCATCGTTGTCAAACTCGGTGAGGTCTATCTCATCTTTGAGGATATTGAGTCCGTTTTGAATCATCTCGATAGATCGCTCTGAGCCATAATAATCCTTGGTATAGGGCAACGTAACCCAACGGGTAACAACAGTAGTAATATCGAGTTGTCCGTACGAATTTTCGAGATAGAAATCGCGGAAGCTGCCTATGCCTCCATAATTAGCCTCATTCATCATCTTCTCGAAGTGCTCGGGAGTATATGTTGTCTGAGTATCGCTATAGTTGAGCATAAGCACCAATAGCTTGTTCTGGCCCTTAGTGGGGAATGTTCCATCTACTTGCAAACCCGAGTTACGAGCACGACGCATGAGAACCTCTTCGCGAACAGCGTCTATTTGCTCAGGTGCAAAATACAATCCGCGTTCGATACCGGCTTCGGCTGCTATCTGCGTATCGTTGCGGAAGATGTATTGCGATGGTACAAGCATACCATCGTTATCCTTATGAGCCAAGGTCCAATAGTTTGCTTCATTGCGCAACAATGTATAACCATCTATAGTCTTGGCCCAATTAAGATTCTCATCACCTTGTAATATAATCTCCACCATAGTACCATCGGGCTGAGCCACTTTTATGACACCCGGATAGGCAGGCACAGCATGCACACATACCCACGATGCGAAGGCTGTGCATGAGATTAAAAATAATTTTCTGATAATATGCAACATATTATATAATGATAAATATAAAAGACGCATCGGAAATCCTAAAACAGAACTTCCAATGCGTCTTTTTGATAGCGTTTATGAGTTCATTTATTACTTAACAAACTTGCTTGTACCGGCCAATGTATTTACAATGTACACACCACCACCAAGGTTATCTACAGGGATAATAGTGCTATTGCCCGATGCAGTAGCTGTGGCAACCAGCATACCGTTTACATCGAATACGCGTACAGTCTCACCGGCTTGTGTACCACTTACAACAAGGTTATTGCCATCGACACGCAAGGCAAATACGGTCTCACCGTGAGCATTGATTGCAACATCACCACTCATGTTGTTCACCCACAAGATAAAGTACATACCCATACCCTTCTTGGTATTGTCGAGCATATCAACGGGATACCAGTTACCATCAGGCTGAACCTTAGAGTTAGCAGGAACTGCTACAGGCTTCACATAAAGAGTAGCCTTTTCGGTAGCATGCTTGATAGCATTGGTAGCAAAGTATGAACGACCTATATTGGGATCATAAGCAGTAATTGTCATATTGGGGGCAAACTCGAATGCAACATAGAAAGTACCCTCTACTGCAATAGGATCGCCATAAAGGTTTACAAAGTCAATTGTGCGACCTTCACCTGCACCCGGAGCAATACCCGAGCTACCAAACATATCTTTCATTGTAGATGATATACGAGCAAACACCTTGTTTTCATCAAGTTTTCCATCAGTCTCGCCATAGAGTACTACTTCAAACGGTTTCTCGCTATCGTAACCCGATGTGTAAGCACAGTTCTTGTAATGAGCCAACCATGTAGTAAGTACCGAGATGTTGAGTTTGGTACCCTCGGGCAATTCAAATCGTTCGGCCAACTTGTGGTAGTAACGGTTATAACCTGTTACGAAATCGTAGTCATACTCCTCATTGCCATTAGCACTGAATGCAGGTATCAAACCACGCTCCAACAAAGCATCTTGAGAGGGATTCCAAGTCATCAATGTAAGCGACTCAGACTTATAGTTGATGTACTCTACCGAAACTGTACGTGATACAGTACGCGAATCGCGTACATTTGTTGCAGTTAACGTTACAGTATATTCGCCCGACATATTAAACTCGAACTCGGGATTTTCTTCAGCCGAGAGATAGGTTTGTCCATTGGGATACAAAACTTCCCACTCATAAGTATCGGCATCGGTTGACAAGTTGGCAAGTTGAACCATACCATTTTCAAACACCAACATTTTGCTTTCCATAATCTCAAACAATCCGGTGAAAGCAAAGTTTGCAGTAGGACGATTTACAAGACCGGGAGCTGTGATATTGAAGTCTTCAATAGCAACAAAACCGGCATAATTAACATCGGTGTGCAATGTAAATGCGAAGCAATATGCACCACTCACTTGAGGCTTGAATGTCACCTCTTGCTTTACCCATTCACCCACCGACTCATTAGATATAGTTTGGAGTGTAACAGGGTGGAAATCAAAGTCTTGCTCAGTACCTACAGTCACTTGCATGTTGGTAGCACGCAACACACCACCACCCGAATTACCAGGCATATACAAGTAGTATGACATGGTGTATTCAACATCGGCGCTGAGGCGGAAGAAGGGAGTATAGAGACGATCGTCACGCTCATTGAGAGTAGACTCATCAGCTACCAAATAATAGTTGCCGGTTACAGCATCCAAGCCATTGATTGCAGCTGTAAAGAAAGGATAGCTACCAACTGTACTCCAACCTTTGGGTACTACTGTCGAGCCGTCATAGTCGTTGTCATAATTATCAAATGTGTTGAAGTAAGGAGCTTCGAAGGCTGTGGGATAGTTGTCTGAATTGGGTTCAAGCAGCTCTACTCCACTTGTAGCAGACCATTGCAACATATAATAAGTTGCCTCTTCAACACCTGTAGTAGTGAGCTCAAAAATTGCAGATGCACGACCCAATACCGAAGGAAGAACCTTCAACACAAGGTCATAACCAGCCTCGCTCATAGCCGAATCTTTAGCAATAACGTTCACCGCAGGAACTACATCGTAGCGATAGTCACCTGCTGTAATATTGGTAATAACGATATCATCGACAAGGTTTTCGGCCTTTACATTTACAATCACCTCATACTCACGACCGAGGAGAGCTTCGTCAAGCGCATCAACCTCAGGAGTAATGGTTATAACAGGATTGGCAACAGCCTCAACGGGCTTGTAACCTGCAATAGTTACATCGTCAATAGCAATAAAACCATGATCACGAGAGAGTGTAGATGATTGCTTCAATGCAATAGAAAAACAGTATTCACCATCGGTTTCCGGGGTAAAAAGATACTTCAATTCTGTCCACTCTGCATACGCACAGTTTGTTGCACCTAAGGCTATGGTTTGCGTCTCGGCAGTTTGTGCAGTTCCGGCTTTTACTTCTACATAAGAGTAGAATGTAGTAACAGGAACACCACCGGGAGTATAGAGGTAGAACGAAATAGAAGCCTCTTTACCTCCAGCCAATTTCACCATGGGTGTGTAAATCATTTCATTGCGCTCAGTACCCATTTGATCCATTGAGTACAATACATACTCACCACTCTTAGCAACCACACCGGCATCGGTTGCAAAAGTACGACTGGGAGTTGTATATGCATCATCGCCTGTTGTAATCCAACCTGCAGCAGCAAAGTTAGTTTCATTCTCGAAGTCTTCAAACATCTCATATGCTTCAAGTTCAACCACAGGACCATCACCGGGGGCAAAGCCTGCGATAGTTACATCGTCGATGGCAATGTTACCATGATCGCGTACAAGTGCTGTCGATTGCTTCAAAGCCAACGAGAAACAATAGTCACCATCCACCTCGGGGGTAAAGAGATATTTCAATTCAGTCCAATCACCACATGCAGCACTTGTTGCACCAAGAATGATTGTTTGAGCCTCGGCTGTTTGTGCAGTACCTGCTTTTACATCCACAAATGAATAGAATGTGGCCACAGGCGATCCACCGGGTGCATAGAGGTAGAACGAGATTGACGCCTCTTTTCCTCCGGCCAATTTCATCATAGGAGTGTAAATCATCTCATTACGCTCGCTGCCCATTTGATCCATTGAGAACAAAATATATTGACCACTCTTGGCAAATACACCGGCATCTGTTGCAAAAGTTCGACTGGGAGTTGTATATGCATCATCGCCTGTTGTTAACCAACCGGCAGCCGCAAAGCTACTTTCATTCTCAAAGTCTTCAAACATCTCAAATGCTTCGGGAGCGCCGGCTGTCGCGACTCCTACGCACAAAAACATAGCGAGGAATAATGCGAAAAATTTCTTTATTGAAGTGTTCATCTGTTTATGAATTTAGGTTTTCCAATTTAAAGTTTTCTTATCGCACCACAACTTTTACTACCGATTGTTCAGAGCGTACTACATACACACCGGGAGCGAGTTTTACGTGGTACTCACGAGCATCCGATTGGTGCATAAGCACACCATTGGTCGAGTAGATAGCAATATTTTGCTCATGAGGATTGATGACAGCAACGCCATTGTTGAAGTTGTAAGCATCGAAACTACGTTTCTCTGCTACTACACCTTGTGCATCGCCGGCTTTCTTAATGTCAAATGTGATATTATAGAGATAGAGATAGTGAGACCACGCGGGAGAGTATGCCTTAAATCCATAGTAATACACTCCTGATTGAGGTACTGTAATATCAACAGTGTATACATTTACTACATCATCGTCGTCAATAGCAGGAAGTTCGGGGAAGTCCATCAAAACGGTACTTTGCGCAGCAGGAGTCTTGCCGGCACCAAATGTTACAAGCAATGATTCGAGATAACTTGCATCGGTAGAGAATGCAGCGAATTGCAATGTATATACATCGCCCTCGTAGCACTTGAGAGGAGGTGAAATCATCCAGTCATCACCAGGCAACTCCCAGTTGTAGGGATAGAAGGCAGCACCTGTTGAACCATCGTATGACCATGTATATCCATCAGAGTTCTCATCGAGAACTGTATAATAATTGAGCATATCGTTGGGCTGAGTAAAGATACCGCCATAGGGAGGTTTGAGGGGATCGCCCACAACCACATCATTAGAGATGCGACCTCTGATGCGCTCGCCATTAGCACAAGAGAATACAGCGTATTTATAGAGTGTCATATCCTTGCTATGAGTCTCCACGAACTGAGTTTCAGTAAGACCTGTTGCAACAATGGCATTATCGGGGTAACGCAATATTTCGTATGTAATCTTAGTTCTGTCGTAGGGCTTGCCATGGAGACCTGTTTCGGGAGCATCCCATGTAAGGGTTGTAGTAAGGCCCTCATCGGTCAAAAGCAGATTTTGAGGTGCATCAGGCACATCATAACCCACAAGTATTGTATACGAAGCCACTGTACCGTCACCATAAGCATTAGAGGCAACCAATGACAAGTCATATATACCTTCGGCAGCAGAATGCTCATGTACAATAGTCTCACCGGGTTGAGCAGTACCTTGGCATACTACGCTATCTGTTTCATTTACAACAACCTTATAGTCAATAGGGCCTTCCAAGACGCCACCATTGTAAGTTGTAACAGGAAGGGTAAATTCGAGATCTCCATAGAGAGCACCTTCGTATGAGGGTGTATACGATACGTTGGTGATAATGGCAGGAGCCTCAACCTTAGGCTCGAGGAAATAGGCACCACTGATAGCCCACACATCATTGCGCCATGTTTGCAATGTAGCATTGGCATTGACTGTATTTAACTCAAAGATAGCACCATACATACCACCCAACGCAGCACTTGAGCTACACAAGAACCAATACAACTTGCCTGTTTCATGGTTAAAGAACAACGATTGACGCATCTTAAAGTTGAGCAACATATCGTTGGGCATCATATTTAGGCCTGTAATCTGACCCACATTGGCCAAAAGACCGGTCTCTTTGTTTACACGCGACAAATATTGCTTTTGCTCACCATCATAGCTATCCTCTTCCATGTGAACACAATAAAGTTCACCATCCGAATCGCAACATACCGCCAAATAGCGTTGGTAACGTCTATCTTGGAACAAACGATCGCCAATGCGCTTCATAGCACCGGTTTCAGGCTCAATTTCAACAAGCCATGTATCTACATAATCTTTAACAAGACCATATATCTTGTCGGTGGTTTCATCATACGCCAATGAGATAGTGGTGTTTTCACAGTTATCATTCAATCTTGTCTCAGAAAGCACCTCATAGGTTTTGGCATCAAGTACAGTCCACACGGGGACCTCCGATTGATAGTCGCCGGTTTCTTCATACACATTACCATATAATTTACCATCATGGTAAACGCAACCGCCAGCCAAGCCCAAGGCCAATTCAGGATTTTCAAGATCAACATCATAGCCTTCTTCTGTATGTGTCATGTGATAGATGCCCTTAGGCGCAAGTGTATATTGATCGACGTTAGCATTGATAAATACACCATACAACTCAATACCCTCTGACGATAGGCGTTGGTGATAGGGTTCGGTGAAACTCAAATCACCGTTTATATTATCTTGCGCTACAGGTTCTTCGGGTCTTTCATACACAAGTTCCTCTCTTACCACCTCACCGGCAGCATCGATAGTATTGATTGTAACAGCACGAACATCGAGAGAGTTACCTACATATAGAGCATGGAATCCAAAGTAGTATGTACCACTTCTATCTACTTTGAATTGATTTGTTTGATATGAACCAAAACCATTTTGATACAAATCAACGTGCTTAGTCAATATAGTAGTTTGAGCTGTTGTAGTTTGTGATGTACCAATTGTTACATCAAGTGTAGCAGGATAATCGCGTCCTGAAGCCAATTCATAAGAAAGCACGTAGCGTGTACCGGCCTCAAGGCTATATCCGGGTGTTATAAGCCAGTCGTTTACATTTTTACCAATAGCAGAGATATATGCCGAACCTGCGTAATAATCCCACTTAGCAGCATCATTATCGCTGTTTGACACCTTCCACGCAGTAAAATCGTTTTTTGACTTCAAGGGGAAAGTATAAACGGGAGAGAGAGAGCCAATAACATCATCAAAGTCAAGCTCTTTCGAAACTCTTTCCGATTCAATACCATTTACTGCAACGGCTACCGAAATAGTGTGCTTACCGGCAAAGGTTGTAGGCTTGTAAGTATAAGCGCTCTCTTCACCTGCAGGTACATTATCAAGAGTACCCACCAATACATTATCGGCATAGATACGAGCTTCTATTTTGTCGCTTATAAAGGCACCTTCAACATCTTTGAAAGGATTTACCCACTCAATCTCTACCGATTGCTCGGTACCATTCATATTAGCAACCATTGCAGGAACAGCCATAGGTGTACACATCACAGACTCCTCAACCGATACACTCTTAAGAGAAACAACACCATTGCCCGCAGGCGATGTTATATTGATACCCAACACATAGTTGGCAGTTTCGGCCATATAGATACGACAACGACGAGTAGTCATACCACCATGCATATTGTATGCCTCATGATATACCTCATTGGTCATTTGGTCAACAGATGCAGCTTTGCCATAACATACCATAATATTATCGGCATCGAAAGCACCGCGCTGTGCAATCGTGAAAGTCAAGATGTATGATTTACCTGCCTCTACTGAAAATGAGGGGGTAAACACCCAGTCATTCGCAGCCACCTTAGTTTTCATACCATCGTAGATGTAACCATTCAATTGGTCATTAATAGACCATGTTGTACCATCACCGTTGACATCTAAAGTTGACCAAGCACTAACATCACATCCATCATTAAAGTCGGCTGAAAATACAATGTTTGAATTTTGAGCGAATGCTATGTGTGTAAATAAGACACACATAATCGAAAGAATAAGGTTTGTAATTCGTTTCATGATATATAAAGTTTTATTTTATCAAAAAGAAGTAGTTTAATTTACGATAACAAATTTACACATTAATATTGAGTTATATATTTTCACTGACTTACATATTTTTTACCATATATCAAAAAATTAAAAATCCCACTATCACATAGCGAGATTTTCAATCATATTCACCTTATTAATAGGCGTTTATAAAATCATTTCAAAAAAAACAATCAAGCATAAATTTTCTATGCACACACTACTTTCCTGTAGCTATTTGCTTACGGATACGGCTCAAGTGCTGCTGTGTAATACCGAGATATGATGCAATAAAACCCAATGGCACATCGTGCATCACTTCGGGTCTATTTTTTATCAATGAAATATAACGTTCCTTCACATCTCCACTAAGCACACTCGACTTAAACTCATCAAGATATAGTGTAGATTGCACTATACTCAAGACCCATCGTGAAAATTCATGCGAAGTGGCTATCAACTCATCGAAACGAGCCTTTGATACCCGCATAACAACTGAGTCGCAACACGCCTCAAAGATAGTAAATGAAGGCTTGCTCATCAAGTAGCTATGCCACGAGAGAATAACTGAGCCCTTTGTAGCAAAACTCTTGGTAATAGTGCGATCACCCACATTGTAAGCACGTCGCATAACGCCCGATTTCACAATGTACACATTATCATCTACAACACCTGCTTTTACCAAGACCTCATAACGCTTCAACTTCACCTCCTCCATCGATGCGCAGAAAATATCCATCATCTCATCCGATAGCTGAAATGGAGCCTCTAACGACAATATCCTCTTAAACTCTTCCATTTATACCTGTCTTATAATGGTTCAAAGATAGTTGTTTTTGCAATAATAGACAAACCAACTTTCCACAAACTGCAGTATTTAACATTTCATGTCATTTTATCACCACAACTTCACATAGAGATAAAAGAACTATATAAATAAAAAAAACAGCCACACCGAAGGCATGGCTGTTAAAAGGAATCTATATCAGATTAATAGTTCTTAAGACCTGTGTTGAGGAACTCCAAGAAGTGATCTACATCCTTATCGAAGGCATAAGAACCGGTAAGTGCATTACCTTCGTTATCAAGGATAACATAGAAAGGTTGAGCATTTGCACCGAATTTGTAGCGTTGCAAGAAACTCCACTTGTCACCTACGGTCTTCAATGTACGTTTTTGACCATTCTCTACTACTTCCATGGGAACAGCAAGAGGAGTCTTGTCGTCAACATAGAGCGATACGAGGATATAGTCTTCACGCATGATATCGCGTACTTTATCATCGGTCCATACTGAAGCCTCCATCTCACGGCAGTTTACACAACCGTAACCTGTGAAGTCAACCAATACGGGCTTACCAGCTTGCATAGCAGCTTGCATACCTTGCTCGTAGTCGTGATACTCGGCCTCAACCTCGTCAACATAGAGACTGAAGTCTTGTGTGTACATGGGAGGAGCAAATGCGCTGACAGCCTTACAGGGAGCACCCCACAAACCAGGAACCATGTAGATGGCAAATGCGAATGAAATCATAGCCAAGAAGTAGCGGGGAACCGATACATAGGGGAGTTCGTCATCGTGGGGGAATTTGAGTTTACCTACCAAGTAGAAGCCCATTGAAGCGAAGATTACAATCCACAAAGCGAGGAATGTAGGACGGTTGAGCAAGCCCCAACCATAAGCGAGGTCGGCTACCGAGAGGAACTTCAATGACAAAGCGAGCTCAATGAAACCAAGCACAACCTTGATGCTGTTCATCCAACCACCCGAACGGGGAGCCGACTTGAGCATTGAGGGGAAGAGTGCAAAGAGTGTGAAAGGCAATGCCAATGCAACAGCAAAACCAAACATACCCATAGTAGGAGCGATGATTGAACCTGTAGTAGAGATCTCTACCAACAAGAAACCGATGATAGGACCTGTACAAGAGAACGATACGAGAGCCAAAGTAAAGGCCATGAAGAAGATACTCAACAAACCTGTTGTCTTCTC
>CAJGDT010000044.1 GCA_904502265.1 uncultured Barnesiella sp.
AATCTTTTATTTATAAAAAATATGCTTTCGCAGACGTTTTGTTATAGAATGTGTAATTGTGCTGATTGTGTGGCTGAAGAATGTAATTGGGGTTGTAAGGATGTGTAGGATGCTTGCATAAATATTATTCATTTTGCATAAGTCTTGCGTGGATCTTTGTTGAAATGTGCATGACTGTAATTGTCTCTTTATCGCATTTGCGGTGTGTGCTGAATGTTGTGTGCTGTGTATGATAAAAAACTGGTAAACTTATTTTGTTCTCCTCTCACCTTTCACTATATTTGCACTAAAGTGCCGAAGATTGTACCATATTGAATGGTTATTGTGGCTGTACTGTGGTACAATTGGAGCATAGAAACATTTAAAATAAAAAGTTATGAAAAAATCGTATTTATTCCTTGCCGATGGTTTTGAAGAAATCGAAGCCTTAACCGTGGTTGATATAATGCGTCGTGCCGAGATGCCGTTGATAACATTGTCAATAAATGACAAGGCAGTTGTTACCGGAGCTCATAATATACCTGTTGTTGCTGATGCCTTGGCTCAAGATGTTAGTTTCGAGGATGCCGAGTGGTTGATATTGCCTGGAGGTATGCCCGGTATGACCAATTTGGCTGCAAGTCGTCCGTTGTGTGATTTGGTGAAGGCTCATGCCGAGGCCGGTGGTCTCACAGCTGCTATATGTGCATCTCCCTCTATTTTGGGTATGCTTGGCTTGCTCAATGGTCGTCGTGCCACTTGTTATCCCGGTTTTGAACACAATCTTGAGGGTGCTATCGTTACCGGTGATCGTACCGCTGTTGATGATAATATTACTACCGGCAATGGTCCGGCTTCGGCTGCTGCGTTTGCACTTGAAATTGTAGCGCAAAGCTGTGGTCAAGAGAAGGCTCAAGAGGTAGCTGCCGGTATGTTGATGTAAAAACAATTCACATTCACACAATGCGTATAGATATTATTACAGTCTTACCCGAGTTGCTCGATGGTCCTTTGAATAACTCTATTCTGAAACGTGCGCAAGATAAGGGCTTGGCCGAGATTGTTGTGCACAATTTACGTGACTTTACACTCGATAAGCATCGTCGTGTTGATGATTATCCTTTCGGTGGAGAGGCCGGTATGGTGATGCAAATAGAGCCGGTAGACCGTGCTATCTCTTACCTTAAGTCGCAACGTGACTATGATGAGGTGATATTTACTTCGCCCGATGGCGATTTGTTTGATCAGCCTATGGCCAACTCGCTCTCGATGCTCAACAATATCATTATTCTATGTGGCCATTACAAAGGTATTGACTACCGTATTCGCGAGCATCTTATCACGCGCGAAATCTCAATAGGTGACTATGTCCTTACCGGTGGAGAGATGCCTGCGGCGATTATTGCCGATGCCATTGTGCGTCTTATTCCGGGTGCTATAGGTGACGAACAGTCGGCATTGAGTGATTCGTTCCAAGATAATCTTTTGGCTCCGCCCGTGTATACCCGTCCGGCTGAGTACAAGGGTTGGCGCGTGCCCGATGTGTTGCTGTCGGGACATCAGCGTAAAATTGATGAATGGAAGCACGAGCAGGCCGTGGAGCGCACACGTCGCTTGCGTCCGAGCTTGTTGGACGAGTAAGATTTTAAAAAAAAACTATACCAATAAAAAAGGCATCGAGCTCATGCTCGATGCCTTTTTACTTATAGCTAAGGTTGTATTATCTGATGATAACTTTGGTTGATACACCGTCGATTGTTACGATGTAAACACCGTTGTTGAGATTTGTCTCGATAGTAGTTTTGAAAGCTTGAGCTTGAGCTGTGAATACTACGCGACCGGCGATATCGGTGATAACAATGTCGGCGTTCTCACGAGCATTTACAATGTTAAGCTCACTACCGTTTGTAAATACATTCCAAGTAGCAACTGAGGGAGCCTCTACAGCTGTGTTGTCGTTGAAATATACGTTGGGGTAGATACCGCAGCAGATGTCAAAACCGTAGAAGTCCTTGGCTGAGTACCAACCTGCAGGTTTGTTGGCCAAGTCGATGCTGTTGTAGAAGTATGTTGTGCAGTCGCCATTCTCACGGGGATAGCAGTGAGCGATGAAGAGGTGGTTGCTGCTGTTAGGAGCATTTTGAACTTCGGGGAACTCAATCTCGAAGAAGAAAGTACCTGTTACTTCAACTTCTTCGCCAAACATAATAGTGGCAAGTGCGAGGTAGCCATCGTTAATTTGTGATGTGCCAAATACCTCTTTGATAGAGAGTTCTTTGCTGAATACAACCTCTCCGGGCATGCCGTTTTCGTCGGCTTTCAAGATGCGAGCATTGATTTTCTTGGGGTTGTTTACTGCCGAGAATTTGTAGTTACCAAAGATTACGTAGCTACCGGCGATGAGAGTCTTGGCATCGGCGGGACGATCGTAGCGCTCAGCGATGCGTTTGTATGATTGGCTGTAACCGCAAAGTGCATCATATGCAAGATTATCATCTGATTTGAATGTGTATGTGCTCTCTTCGGGTTTAAAGTTACCTACACAGTCGCCAAATGCGTCAGTATTGTGGATGCGATTGATATAATATTCGCGCAAAACACCGGTTTCACCATCTTCGTTCATGAGGATGAGCAAGTCTTCGTTGAAAACTTCGTTCTCATCTTCGTCCAACTCGTATGTTACAATGGGTGTTTCTGAAGTAACATCATCAGCTATGCCATAGAAACCGAAGTCCCATTCTACGCTCTCGCAGTGGGTTGCGCTGTAGCCATATTCAAATGTTTCGCCATCGTATGTGTAAACACGAGGAACCAATTTGTAACCTTGGTTGTCTACCATGAATTGGTCGATAGACCAGAGACCGCCCTTTGAAGTCATATAACCTTCGGGCATGATACGGATGTGGTCGCTGTCAACTTGGAGGTAATCCCAGAGGCAAATGTTGGCGCCCATATCGTTTGTACAGTGGTGAATACCAAGATAGTATGTGCCTGATGTTGTGGGTGTAAATGTGCCGGTATAAAGAGTATATTCGGTATCTTTCTTGGCGTTTTTGCCGGTGCAGTCAATAACAACATTGGTTTGAGCCTCGGGAGTTTGTGCTGAGCCAAAAGTTAATTGCCACTGGTCGGCAATATTATAACCGGGGCAGTATGCATACACACCTACATGATAGGTAACATTTGCCTCAAGAGTCATGGCAGTTGATATAGCCCATGCATCACGTACGTTTTCGTCATCGAAGTATGAATAAAGTGCATTTGTGCCTTCAAAGGCTTGTGCGTTGTTCTCTGAAGTTTCTGCAATGTTTGCGCTCTTCATGAGTGTAGCAGCATCGAACACTACCCAACCTTCGGGCATCATGGTTGTAGTGTTGATTTGCTCAAAGTCTTCCAACAATACTTGTGTATCGTCGTTTGCTACGGCTTTGTGCATGGTTGTGGTTTTGTTACCGGCACGTTGGGCCAACTGAATAGGGGCTACTGTAGCCATTGCAATATTGGCTGAAAGTGCCAAAGTTGCCAAGCCAAAAAGTAATTTTTTTGTCATGATATAGGGGTTTAAATTAAATAGTTTTTCCTCATCTAAAATAGCGTTGCAAAATTAGGCTAAATTTTTGTGCGATAAAAATTTATTGTAATAAAAATGCAGTTTTATAGCGTTAAAAGTGTTGTGTGCTGTTTGGTATTGTATAATTTCGTCTCATCTGTCTGTTGTTGACCATGTGCCATCGGTGCGAGTGTCGTGGTAAATAATATTGCGATATAGACACTCTTGTGTTAACTCATGGGCCTTCTCGGGGTAGATGCTTGCTGATAATACGATGGTGTCGATATTGAAGCTTTTAAGTAGCGCCTCGATGTGTCCTTTATATTGCTCGGTAACTATAGCATAGTCGACATGAAAGGGTGTGGTTGTGTGGCAATATCGCCATGTGTTGTCGTCGACCCACAAGATGCGTTTGCCGTAGTATTCAATAAAAGGTCGTGCTACATAGATGTCTTGCATTGCAATAGTGTCGTGTGCAGTAATATATTGCGTAATGAGGTGCTCTTTTATGCGCCATTCACGGCCTGTATTAGGGATGCTGCTACATGTGTCGGTGCTGATGATAAGGCAGTTGCGATTTTTATCGGCCATTTGTATATGTGTGTAATCACGTTCTACGGGTAGTATTGCGATAGGTGACGTGGGGCGCAAGGTGTCGTACAAAACGAGGGCTTGCATGGATACTATAGCAACAAGTGTGAATGTGATAGGCCTTAATGATTGTTGTGATATGGCATACCATATACTTCCGACCACTATGCCGTAGAGTACGAGCATGGGTAGACTTATCCATACGCCTTCAATCGTAGCACCCGGTAGTGTGGTGATGGCTTGTGCACCATTGCATAGCAAGTTGCATATTGTATTGGTGGCTTGGTCGAGCCATGCGTGTGGTAGGTGCAATGCTTCGAATAACTGCATGCCAAGTGCTATGAGTACGAGCGGTGTGAGTAGTGGCGAGAGCAATAAGTTTGATAACAATCCCCATATAGGTATATAATGAAAGTAATAGGCTGCAAATGGAATAGTAGCTATTTGTGCAGCTATAGATGCCGCCACTAATCCGGTGATATATCGCAAAATGGGGTTGTGCTTGTCGAGATAGTTGCTGATGTCGAAGTGTGGACTCAATAAAATAATGCCTGCTACTGCGGTGTAACTCAGTTGAAATCCTATGTCAAAGAGTTGCATTGGAGACCATATAAGTACCATGACAGCCGATCCACATAAGGCGTTGATTGATGTGTTTGTACGATTGAGCATGCCGGCAACGCCTACAAATGAGGCCATGATGCAAGCTCTTATTACCGAAGGAGAAAGGCCGGTGATAAATGCGTAGACCCACAGCAATACCAACGTGATGATGCCTCGTATATGACGCATAGGTGTATATCTCAATGGGTATAATAATAGCCATAGTATAAAGGCTATTATACCCGTGTGCAGACCACTCACGGCGAGGATGTGTGAGAGCCCGGCTGCTGAGAAGTATTCTCGTGTGGAGGGATCGATATTGGCTTTATATCCCCATAGTAAGGCCGATAAGAGTCCGATGTTTATCTCCGATAGCCTACAACGTTGCAGTGTGGTAATGCATTGTTGTTGTATTTGCATGGCTTGTTGTCGTAGAGAGTGTGGAGCTTGGTGCTGTGATAGTTGCCAAGTGTCGTCGGCAAGATATTGTCGGTACATGATGCCCTTGCGCATCATAAACTGTGCGTAGTCGAACGAGTAGGGCATAGCATTATTCTCAATAAGTTGTAACTCGGGGCGAAAAATAATCATCTCACCACATTGCAGTGTTTTTGCGGTGAAAGATTTTTGTAGTGAGAGTTGAATTTTGATATTGCTATTTCTTGTACCCGAACTATCGTTGAGTGCAACAATTGTAGCTTGTGTATTGTAGCTATATTCCCGCTCGGTAGGTATATTTTCTATGCGTGCTATGGCTAATGTCTTGTCGGTAATTGTGGGTAAAGAGTGCGAAGGAGTGCTGTTAAGGCATACCCCCATGCCGATAACTGTGAAGATGGCAAACACACATAAGGCAAACGATACCTTGCGCAAGGTTGAGAAAGTGTGCCTGCGCATCAACCATGAGCATATGCCGGCAACTATAGCTATGGCACACCATATATATAATGTGTATGTCGATGGTGCTATATACTGCCATGCAATACCTGTCATGAGAGGCAAAAGCAATCGCATGAAGGGTACATGATCGAGTGTGTATTGTTGTGTGTGGCGCATATAATATGATAGATAGTGCGAATATAGTGAATTTGTGATGAAAATCTTATAGCGTACCTATAGGATATTGAAGTATCCTATCGCAAAACTCGCTCCTTTATTGTGTGTCGGATGAAAAAAGTTGTGTTAAAAGTGTTAAAAAACGAGAGGTTGAAGCATTTTTTGTTCGAAAAATTAGGTTGTTCGCAAAAAATAGTCGTAATTTGCAATTAATTCAAAAATAGACCGACATATTAACCTTTTAAAAACAGAAGCCTATAGAACAAAATTACTCTTAATTAAACGCAAAATAGTAGAGTAAATGAACAACTTGTTTAGTCATACCGATGACGAGCTTGTCGCATGGTATGCCAACGGTAATAATGAGGCTTTTGACGTCCTACTTAAAAGGCACGAGTCGAAAATCTTTTCGTACATATATTATATTGTCAAAGATGATGACAAGGCGAATGATATTTTTCAGGAGACCTTTGTCAAGGCTATTATGACTATACGCCAAGGCCGATATAGTGGCAATGGTCGTTTCGTATCGTGGATAACCCGCATTGCTCACAATCTCATTATCGACAACTATCGCCAAGAGAAGATAGAGAATTGTGTGAATAGCGAAGACGAGTCGCTCGATATATTCAACCGCAAAGAACTCAGCGAAGGCACTATTGAGGATGCTCTCGTGCAAGAGCAAATCTCGTGTGATATACGCCGCTTGGTAGATGCATTGCCCGACAATCAACGCGAGGTGATAGAGTTGCGCTATTACAAAGACTTGAGTTTCAAAGAGATTGCCGATCTTACTAACGTAAGCATCAACACTGCCTTGGGTCGTATGCGCTATGCTATACTCAACATGCGTCGCATGGCCGAGCAATACAATATTGCGCTCACACTCTAAATGCTTGGGTTACTGAATAAAAAAATCACACTTTCGCACAATAATAGTACAGGGCTTTGCGTTATATAGGTGTAACTTGTAATAACGAAGCCTATGAAGAAAAACTCTACACCTGTATCTATTAAAAAAGCACCCAACAGCACTGCAGAGTTGCACGCCCGTCCTTCGACACTCAATGCCATAATGCAATTTGCACGCTCTTATACCTATGTGCCCAAGTTGCAGACAGGACTTGGCAACATGATAGCCAACTGACAACATAGTGCTTTTGAGAAGAATAACCGAGATACTCATTATGAGGGTGTCTCGGTATTTTTTTGCCCTATACTTGCTATATGATAGTGAATAAAAAAAAGGTTGAGCCACTTGTGTGACTCAACCCTATGGAATGATAGATGGTTGTCTATTATTTTTTCATTTGGCCTACCTTCTCGAGGATGCGGAGGAGGTGCAACCAGAATTTTTCTACTGCGGGGATGTGCATACGCTCATCGGGTGAGTGTACGTCGCGCAATGTGGGACCAAATGAAATCATATCGAGGTGGGGATATTTAGAGAGGAACAAACCGCACTCGAGACCGGCGTGGATAGCAAGAATCTCGGGAGTTACGTTGAACAACTCTTCGTAAGCCTCAACAGCGATGTCTTTGATAGCCGATTGCATGTTGGGTTTCCATCCGGGATAGCCTTCGCCGTGTGCGGGCTCAGCACCTGCCATAGCAAAGAGGGCTTCGATTTGGTTGGCGATGTCGTATTTCTCGCTCTCAACCGAGCTGCGTTGGCTTGTTGCCACAACGATAGTGTTGCCTTCGCGCATCTTAACCGATGCAAGGTTGGTAGAAGTTTGTACCAAGCCGGGCAACTCGCGGCTCATCGCGATTACACCGTGAGGTGCAGCGTAGAGTGCCGAGATGAGGTTGTGAGCAGTCTTGTCGTCGATGCAAGTAGCGGGCATGTCGGCAGTCTCCATGCAAGAGCCTGTGAGTGCATCTACACCACGCAATTCGTCTTCTACCATAGCGATATGGCAGTTGAAGTCTACGCGGAGGTCTTCTTTGTGCTTCACGGGTACACCCACTACAGCCATAGCCTCGCGAGGGATAGCGTTGCGCAAGTTACCACCATCGATAGTAGCCAATTTCACGTCATACTTCTTCATGGCGTTCCAGATGAAGCGAGCCAAAATCTTGTTGGCATTACCGCGACCGTGGTGGATGTCGCCACCTGAGTGACCACCATTGAGACCCTTGATGCGCAATGTAGCGTAATAGTAGTCTTGGGGAGCAGCTTGCTCGGTGTATGTAAATGTAGAAGTAGTGTCGATACCACCGGCACAACCGATAAAGATTTGAGCATCGTCCTCAGAGTCGAGGTTGAGCAAAATGTCACCGCTGATGAGGTTGCCGTCGAGGTTGTTGGCACCTGTCAAGCCGGTCTCTTCGTCAACAGTGAAGAGCGCTTGCAAGCGACCATGTTTTGCCTCGGGATCGATGAGTACAGCTATAGCTGCAGCCATACCGATACCATTGTCGGCACCGAGGGTAGTACCACGAGCACGTACCCACTCGCCATCGATGTATGTTTGGATGGGATCGTTTTCGAAGTCAAGTTCTACATCGCTGTTTTTCTCGCATACCATATCCATGTGGGCTTGCAAGATTACAGTGGGAGCATCCTCGAAACCGGGAGTTGCAGGAACGGTCATTACTACGTTGCCAATCTCATCGGTTGCAACTTCGAGGTTGTGTTTATGTGCGAAGTCTAATAGGTAAGCACGGATTTTCTCTTCTTTTTTAGAAGGACGGGGTACTTGCGTAATGGCATCGAAAATTTCCCATACCAACGCGGGTTTAAGGTCTTTAACTTTCATAGAAATTTTGCTTTATTATTCCCCTATTTACGCTAATGAGTGTAATAGTGGGAAAATTTATGTTAATTTTTAAGGTTTTCAATGGCTAAAAACAAAATATAGGCCGAAAAATTGTGTATAAAAAATTTCTCTTTCCTATATTTGCACCACAAATATAAGAATAATGTTGAAAACTATACTCATAACAATCGTTATAATTGCTATTGTTGTGCTATTATTGGGATTTAAGGTCTTTTTTGTTAAGGGCGGAAGCTTCCCATCGATGCATATCAGTAGCAACAAGGAGATGAAGCGTAGGGGTATAAGTTGTGCCGTATCGACCGATGCTCGTGATAGGAATCGCAAGAATCTGGATGATATTGTTAAGGAAAATTAAAATAAATTAGATACTTAAAGATTATGAAAAAAATTTTGAACGCACTATGCGTAGTAGCTCTTCTTGCAGGTCTTGTGGCATGTGCAGGTAATAAGAGCACCGAAGCTCCTGCTGTTGAAAACTGTGCCGGACACAAATTGCCTATTGCTTATGTTGATACCGATTCGCTCATTGTGCTCTATACTTATGCTCAAGAGCAAGAGCAAAAGTTGGTTGATAAGATTGAGAATGACCGTGCCAACTTGAATGCACGTGTTGCTAAATTGGCTAAGCGTCAAGAGGACTTCCAACGCAAGGTACAAAACAATGCTTTCCTCTCGCAAAGCAGTGCCGAGCAACAATACAACGAGTTGATGCGCGAGCAAGAACTTTTGCAACAAGAGGCTGCTCGTATCGATGCGGAGAACTTGCAAGCTCAACAAACCATGTTGCAAGAAATCTCTGATGATATTCGTTCTTATATCGAGGAGTATAACAAGACTGCCGGTTATGAGGTTATCTTGCAAAAGGCTGCTACTATCTATATCAGTAATGCCTATGACATTACCGGTGAGATTGCCGAGGGCTTGAACCAAAAAAGAGCTGCTGCAGCCGAGGTGAAATAATAGAACATAACAGTTCGATGATATAGCGGTACACTTCATTGCAAGTGTACCGTTTTTTTATACGGTTTTGCCACGTGATTGTAGCCATGTGGGACGAAAATCGAAACAATTCTTCAATATATTTGGTAATATCTTGTGCTTGCATTACTTTTGTGTTAAGCTAATGTAACGTTATATGGCATATTTTTCCCTTATTATACCTGTATTCAATCGCCCCGACGAGGTAAATGAGTTGCTTGAGAGTCTTACCCTGCAACGCTGTAAGGATTTTGAAGTAATTGTTGTTGAAGATGGCTCGCAAGTGCCATGTGATACTGTAGTGAAGAACTACAGCAACCAATTGGATATACACTATTACAATAAGCCCAACTCAGGTCCAGGACAATCGCGCAACTATGGAGCTGAGCGTGCCTCGGGCGAGTATCTTATTGTGCTGGATTCCGATTGTATTATACCCGAGGGTTATCTCGATGCTGTGAAAGCCGAGCTGGATGCTTGTGAGGCCGATGCTTTTGGTGGCCCTGATCGTGCGCACGACTCGTTTACCGATATACAAAAAGCTATTAATTATGCCATGACCTCATTCTTTACTACGGGTGGTATTCGTGGAGGAAAAAAGAAACTCGACAAGTTCTATCCTCGTAGTTTCAATATGGGTATAAGGGCCAATGTTTACAAAGCCTTGGGCGGCTTCTCGAAGATGCGATTTGGTGAAGATATAGACTTCAGCATCCGCATATTTAAAGGTGGCTATAAGTGTCGACTTTTCCCCGAAGCATGGGTGTGGCACAAGCGTCGCACTGACCTGCGTAAGTTCTTTAAGCAAGTACATAACTCAGGCATAGCTCGCATCAATCTTTATAAGAAATATCCCGAGTCGCTCAAGTTGGTGCATCTGTTACCGGCAATCTTTACTATAGGTGTTGTTTCTCTCCTTTTGGGCACACCTTTTATACCTGCGCTATCATCGCTCATAGCCCTTTTCATATTCATTATTTTTGTTGATGCAACGCTGCAAAACAAGAGTATAAAGATTGGAGCGCTCTCGGTTATTGCATCTTTTGTGCAACTGATAGGCTATGGTACAGGATTCTTGCGTGCTTGGTGGCAACGCTGCGTGTTGCGAAAAGATGAATTTGAGGCTTTCAAAAACAGTTTCTATAAGTAATGGCCAAACTGACTATAACCCAACTCTCTGTCGATGACCGACCCCGAGAGAAGATGATGATGCATGGTGCTCGTGCACTCAGCAATGCCGAGCTATTGGCCATTCTCATCGGCTCGGGAAGTGTGGAAGAGACAGCGATAGAATTATCACAACGAGTGCTCAATGCTGTCGA
>CAJGDT010000045.1 GCA_904502265.1 uncultured Barnesiella sp.
CCCTCACCGGGGATATAAGAGTTAACCTCTTTACCGTTTGTCAAGCGCACACGAGCTACTTTACGCATAGCCGAGTTAGGTTTTTTGGGAGTGGTAGTGTACACACGCACACATACGCCACGGCGCTGAGGACATGAATCCAACGCGGGTGACTTACTCTTGTCTTCCAAAACAACCCTTCCTTTTCTTACTAATTGCTGAATTGTAGGCATTTTAGAACTTTTTTAATACTTTGTTTTGTTATAAATTAAGTTTTCTCTTTTTCTATGTCATTTTGCCCTAAACACACCTTTATCTTCACAAAATCAATCGATTAGCTTCAAATATCGGTTCATTACGGGCCAAAAAGCGAGGCAAAGATACGAACTAATTCGTTTAAAACCAAACATTTTAGCCATAAAAATGCGATTAAGTAAAAATCTCGCTCATTTTCTACCCTTTTCAAACACTCAGCAGTTTACATTTTGCTATTGCCCTACTCCTCACCAAGTTGGCATCGCAACGAAAGGCATTTCCACAATAGTACCACATCAAATGGCGACCTGCCACAAAAGGACTCTCGCAACTGCGAAAGCTGCCTTACATCAAACCACTCTCGCACCTCACTTCGCATAAGCTCATCTATCGCTTCAGCCACCCAATCGCGCATGCCATTACTTCGCCACATCGGCAACAGCGATAGCGACTCACCCCTCTCAATTGCACAATGATGATATTGCTCAACATAACTTTGAAAAATAGAACGCCTAAGCCTTTTACTCACTACAGGAAGTGCAAAGGACAACGCCACCAACCGACCATCTAAAAACGGCATCCGAACACTCACTCCCGCATCAGACGCCGAACGATCAAAGACACGCAAAATGTGAGGAATGCGCTCATAACAAAGATCTAAATAACGCATCTGATCGGCATCGCCAACAAACCTCTGTTCGTAACATGGCCTAACGGCACACCGAAGCATCAACGGCGAAAACAGCTTATGAGGCACAAGTCTGTTGTACCGAAACTCATTATTATCCCACGCATCCTGCCACAATGCGTCGAGCCCAACACCACTACACACAACACGCACACCATTACAGCGTGCATAGCGAAACATAATGGTACGGACTACAGTTTCACTGCCATCAAAAGGCTCCTCTGCCCAACGCCGCATCTGTTCCATCTCCTCAATAGCACGCACACCCGTAACCCATACAGGCGAAGCCAATGGCTGCCGGCCTATATTATCAATATCACCGGTAAAGGCATGTATCTTCCATCTTTGTTGCCCATTCATGGCAATGCGATGTAGCACTTGCGACTCTATTCGTCCTACCACTCGCAACCCACACGACGACACATCGTTCATACTACGCGCCACGCACGTTTTCAATTCTTCGGCCCACATTGCACGCAATTCATCTTCGCTATAATTCGACACAAGGCATTCGATCTCATCTCGCAAATTATACCAACAATCCTCACGAAGGGAATATCCATTATATCGCATGAGACAGCCGGCCGGCAACTGATTCACGCCATCCCAAAACGTGCTATACACCTTGCCATACGAGCCATACAGCATATATCCGGCCCACTGCTCGATAGAAACATGCCTTCGCACCCCTGCTGCAAAAATCGAGCGCACTTCCGACGCAAAAAAGAGCTTACCTTGATACGTCGCGTAATAGAGCGGCTTCACTCCGAATTTATCACGTACCAGGAACAGCATATCCTCACTCCGGTCATAAACAACCAGAGCAAACACCCCATCCAAATGCAACACAAACTTCTCACCCCACAGCTTATAGGCTTTCGCAACCACCTCAATAGAGCTGTCGGTTTCAAAAGCATAGTACTTTTGCAACTCACCCCTCAATTCTTGAAAGTTGTATATAACTCCATCTAATGCCACCACCAATTGCAGCATCTCATCCACATACGGTTGGTGTACATCCTCTTCCAACTCACTTACTACACTTCCACAATGTGCCAAGCCAAGACGAGATTCGGCAAACGATGATACCCAAAAACCTCGAGCCTCACCACCACGATGCTTCTGACTTCGCAACATAGCCGCCAAGCGATATTCAATATCATCCATATCACCCACGACACCCACTATTCCACTCATAGCAAAGATATTGAGGAGCAAAGGTTATTACTCAATTAAGTATTACATAGAGGTCTATACAAAAAATAATAAAAAAGAGAGAACGAATACTCCACTTTTCACTATCTTTACACCCACCTTATGCAACAATAGAAAACAAGCATGCAAAGGAATGGTTTAACAATGATGAGTATGTATAAATAATTTTAGCACACCATCTTCAACGACACCCATTAATATGAACTACATTCTTTTTGACACAACCCGAGAGCACGGCAATCTGCTACCACTCACCTTTACACGCCCTGTTGCAGATTTACGTGTAGGTATTGATACACTGCGAGCAAAATGGGAGGCCATGCTACCCGGACAATACTCATATCTTACCGAAAGTTATTTGGCCGAGAAATTCCCAACACAGCTCCAACCCGACAACATTTTTATCGCCGGACACCTCATAGCTACCCCTGCTTTAGCTACACAAATCTCAACGCTTTCTATCGGTGAGGCTATAGCAGATGAGAATGAAATATGGGTATATCGTGGTGCTTCATTTACTCCGGGCGAAACACAACCCATCCGCTCTATAGCCCCTTGCGAGACCCCCGATGCTATTCGTTACCCACACGACATATTCAGCAAAAACGGCAAGGAACTCAATGCCGACTTTGCCCGTATTACACAAGGCCGCACATCGGCTCCACTCAGCAACACTTGTACTCTTATAGGCGATGCAGCACAACTCTTCATTGAGGAGGGCGCTATAGTGGAATGCACTACACTAAACACAAAGAATGGTCCTATCTACATCGGCAAAGATGCTGAAATTATGGAAACGAGCGCTGTGCGTGGCCCCTTAGCTCTATGCGAACATGCAGTATTGAACATGGGCACCAAAGTTTATGGACCCACTACATTAGGTCCGTACTGCAAATGCGGTGGAGAACTAAACAACGTTGTTTTCATTGGCTACTCAAACAAAGCACATGACGGATTCTTAGGCAACGCCGTCATAGGTGAATGGTGCAACCTCGGTGCAGACACCGTGTCGTCAAACCTCAAAAATACCTATGCCGAGGTAAGACTATGGAACTACCCCGAGAGACGATTCCTCAGAACCGGATTGCAATTCTGTGGTCCTATCATCGGCGATCACAGCAAGGCCGGCATCAACACAATGTTCAACACTGCAACCGTTGTGGGTGTAGGATGCAACGTCTACGGACCAGGCTTTCCACGTACCTACATACCTTCATTCAGCGAAGGTGGCGCTCAAGGCATGACAGAGCTGAGCCTTAATCGTTTTTATGAAATTGCCGAGCGCGTCATGGCTCGTCGTCACAAAGAGCTATCCGATGCCGACCGTCGTTTATATGCCTACCTTTTCGAGAACAGAAACTAACCTTTTTTTTATAAAATAACCCATACAAGAGGGCAGCCTAATTTTGTTTTAGGTTGCCCTCTTCACTTTTTAAAAAACAGCTCGGCAAGGAATAACCCATGCGGTACAATAATATTATTTGTTAAATATATTGAACATTTCTACCAATATTAATAGAAATGTTGTTATTTTGCACCAAATTTGGAGTAAATGTGCACCTACAAAACCGGTCACAACACAAGCATTAACAATAAGCTATTGTCTAAGGACTACCCTACGTACAATATTTATGAACGCAACTCGCATAGATAGCTGCCCTATTTGCAAAGGCAAACACCTGATACACAAACTATCACATACTGATAGCATATCGAATAAAACATTCGATATACTACAATGTTGCGATTGTGGACTACACATTACTCAACATGCACCACGCTTGCATGAAATGAACGAGTTTTATCCCGATTCCAATTCAGCTTGCTATAAGCCGGCACAAGATCATTGTGACAAATGGCTCGATACAATGCTAAGCCAATGGTACAAAGAACAAGTGAAAATTGTACGTGAAGAAACTGAGAGATATAGTGGCGTACTACTTGAAGTGGGATGTAAAGAAGGTTATTTTGCCAACGCCATTCGCAACAACGGATGGATAGCACACGCTGTAGAACACGATCCTACAGCACGCGAATATGGCAACAAACGCTTCTTGTTACAAATTGAAGACGGCAGTCGATTATTCGACATCAATCCTCGCTCATACAACGTAGTCGTAGCATGGGATACTTTAGGTGAAGCTGCTGATATACACCGAACAATAGACAAACTTGCACAACTCATTGTTAAAGACGGAACCCTCATCATAGCTTTTCATAATGCTACGTGCGACGACTCCAATCACTATGCCGCATCGTGGAGCGGATGGAATGCCCCTCGCAAGCGTTGGCATCTTACACCTAACGCATTTAAGAAACTTGTCGAGCAGCACAATCTTAGTATTGTCAACGAACGCCATTCAAGACGTCGTGCTATTATTACAGCCACAACAAGCGAGTGGAAACACTCCAACAAAAAAAGTCTTTTAGCAACACTGCTGCACAATTTGAAGCTAATAATGGCAAAACCCCGCCAATACACATATATTATATACACACTCAAACACAAGCAACAATGAGTACACAAAAGAAGAAAAAACGATTTACATTTCTCGAGGCTCGTATTACCTCTACACTGAGTGTGTCATTGGTTCTTTTCATTCTCGGCATCATGGCAATGTTGGGCATTTTGGCCAACAACCTATCGGTATATGTGCGCGAAAATATCGGATTCTCAATTGTTCTGAAAGATACCGCCACCGAAAACAATGTAGCCCAATTGCAAGCGACCCTGGCCAACGCTGAGTATGTAAAGGCGGCTCAATACATATCTAAAGAAGATGCCCTGAAAGAGGTTATGCTCGAACTGGGTGAAAATCCAGAAGAGATAATTGGAGTAAACCCCATGCAAGCCTCCATAGAGGTGCGACTCATAGCTGACTATACGCATCCCGACAGCATACTGAACATCAACCACAAGTTAAGCAAATACAACTATATTGAGGATATATATTTCCAAAAGGACCTCATACAATCCGTTAATGACAATATGCGCACCTTGGGCGCTATACTATTTGCCTTAGCAATAGTACTGATGGTTATTTCATACGTACTCATCAGCAACACTATCCGCCTTACTGCATATAGCAAGCGTTTCATAATATACACCATGAAACTGGTGGGTGCAACCCCCGGCTTTATACGCCGTCCATTTATTCTTTCAAACATACTCAGTGGCATCATTGCAGCCATCATTGCAATCATACTGCTCACTTGTTGCATCTCGTATGTAGTAAGTGAATTTGACAACTTCAACACATTGCTCAATACCCAGATGATGCTCATCGTCTACGGTATCGTCTTGTTGCTGGGCATACTGCTCACTGCCGTATCATCATTCTTTGCCGTAAACCGTTATATAGGCATGAAGCGAGACGATTTATATTATGTATAAACAAAACAGACTAAATAAAATGGAAAATAAGAAAACCACCACCACCGAAGAGATTGTAAACAACACCCCCAAAGAGTTTGCTTTGGGCAAGAAAAACTATCTACTCATTGCCGTATCATTCATACTCATAGTCGTAGGTTTTGTACTTATGATGGGTAGCGGCTCTACCGATGAGGCCTACAATCCCGACATTTTCAGTACCCGACGTATTGTAATTGCCCCTACCATTACCTTCATAGGTTTTGTATGCATGATCTTTGCCATCCTTCGCAAGCCCAAGCAATAATAATATAAATCATTATTACACATGAGTTGGTTCGAAGCCCTTATTTTGGGTCTTGTACAAGGTCTCACCGAGTACCTTCCCGTCAGTAGCAGTGGTCACCTGGCCATTGGCTCAGCCCTCTTTGGCATCGAAGGTGAAGAAAATCTCGCATTCACCATCACAGTACACGTAGCAACAGTGTTCAGCACCCTCTTCATTTTGTGGAAAGAGGTAAGTTGGCTATTCAGAGGAGCACTAAAATTTCGCATGAACAACGAGACTCGCTACATGCTCAACATCATCGTTTCGATGATACCTGTCGGTATTGTAGGCTTATTCTTCAAAGACCATGTCGAAGCCATCTTTGGATCAGGACTCACCATTGTAGGCTATATGCTCTTGCTCACGGCAGCACTGTTGGCGTTTGCCTACTACGCTAAGCCTCGCCCTAAAGAGAACATCTCGATGCTCGATGCTTTTATTATAGGTCTCGCTCAAGCATGCGCTGTGATGCCGGGACTCTCGCGCTCGGGCAGCACCATTGCCACAGGTCTGCTCCTGGGAAACAAAAAGGAGAATTTAGCTCAATTCTCATTCCTTATGGTTATTCCACCCATATTAGGCGAGGCACTACTCGATATCATCAAAATGATTGGTGGCGAAAACGTCATGGGTAATATCTCAAGCACTTCGCTCATCGTTGGCTTCCTCGCAGCCTTTGTATCAGGCAGCCTCGCTTGCAAGTGGATGATAAATATAGTAAAGAAAGGCAAACTCATATACTTCGCTATCTATTGCTTGATAGCTGCTGCATTCTGCCTCATATACTCACATTTTGCATAACACTACTCCCATTATGAACTTTACCGAAGGTGAAATATTTTATATCAACAAGCCACTACATTGGACATCGTTCGATGCGGTGAAACGCGTAAGAATAGGTATCTTGCGTCGCTTGCAAAGAAAGAAAATAAAAGTAGGACATGCCGGCACACTCGACCCCTTAGCCACAGGCGTAATGATTGTATGTACAGGCAAAGCCACCAAATTGATAGACTCTCTTCAAGCACAAACCAAAGAGTATATAGCAACCCTACAGCTGGGTGCTACTACTCCATCTTTTGACTTGGAAACAGAGATTGATGCCACCTACCCTCACGAGCATATCACACGCGAACTCATCGAGGCCACCTTGCCACAGTTCACAGGCACTATACAACAAGTACCTCCGGCATACTCAGCATGCAAGGTAAACGGCACGCGAGCCTACAAGATGGCTCGAAAGGGCAAAGAGGTTGAGCTCAAAGCCAAGAAACTCGTTATTGACGAAATAGAGCTTCTCGACTTTACTCCTCCTGTGGCCAAGATACGTGTAGTGTGTAGCAAAGGTACATACATACGCGCACTGGCACGAGATATTGGCGAGGCACTCGATAGTGGAGCTCACCTTATAGGCCTCGAACGCACTCGCGTAGGCGAAGTTCGCATCGAAGATTGTCTCAATATCGATGCCATTGATGCACTATTGCAAGTAGCTGTTGTAGAAGACGAGGATGCTATAGTAGTAGAAAAGTAATAACACAAGATAAAAATTTACGAAATGAAACTTTCGCAATTTAAGTTCAAACTCCCCGAAGAGCAAATAGCTCTCCACCCTGCAAAGAATCGTGATGAATCGCGTCTGATGGTTATCAACCGCAAAACAGGCACAATAGAACACCACGTATTTAAGGAAATCATCAACTATTATGACGACAAAGACCTCTTTGTCTTCAATGACACTCGTGTTTTCCCTGCTCGCCTTATTGGTAACAAAGAAAAGACCGGTGCCAAGATTGAGGTATTTCTCCTTCGCGAACTCAACGAAGAGCATCGCTTGTGGGATGTTCTTGTAGAGCCTGCTCGCAAAATCCGTATTGGCAACAAACTCTATTTTGGCGAAGACGACTCAATGGTAGCCGAGGTTATCGACAACACCACCTCTCGTGGTCGCACCCTACGCTTCCTCTATGATGGTCCGCACGACGAGTTCAAGCAAGCCTTGTATCAACTCGGCGAGACTCCCCTGCCTATGTACATCAATCGCGATGTTGAGCCCGAGGATGCCGAGCGCTATCAATGTATCTTTGCTCGCCACGAAGGCGCAGTAGTAACACCCGCCGCCGGCTTGCACTTCAGCCGCGAGTTGTTCAAGCGCATGGAGATTAAAGGTATCGAAAGTGGTTTCGTTACCCTCCACTCGGGATTGGGTAACTTCCGCGAAATAGATGTTGAAGACCTTACCAAACACAAGATGGACTCAGAACAACTCATCGTTTCGCCCGACTTTGTTACTCAACTCAACACTACCAAAGACGAGGGTCACAAAGTGTGCGCCATAGGTACATCGGTGTTGCGCGCTCTTGAGACTGCTGTGAGTACCAACGGACACGTTAAGTCATACGATGGCTGGACCAACAAGTTTATCTTCCCTCCCTACGACTTCACCGTTGCCAACAGTCTTGTCTCAAACTTCCACATGCCCTACTCTACCATGCTCATGATGGTAGCCGCATTCGGTGGTTATGAAATCGTGTTTGAAGCATACAACTCGGCACTCAAAGAGGGTTACCGTTTTGGTGCATACGGCGACGCCATGCTCATTTTGTAACACTATAATCTATATACGCAAGAGGGGGCTGCCATGTGGTAGCCCCCTCTTGCCTTAACGACAGTACCATATGGCTGTTTAGGCACACAACCGCCACCGCAATAATTTAACATATTAACATAATTTACAGCGACTTTAACCTCTTATTTACCAATTATAGCATATCTTTGTAGTAGATTAATAACAACACATTATGATATACATTATATTTATAGTATTTGCCATACTCAGCTACATTGTACAACACATGTTGCAGAGTCGTTTCAAAAAGTATTCACAAGTCCCCATGCCCTACGGCCTTACCGGAAAGGATATAGCCGAACGCATGTTGCGCGAAAATGGCATAACCAATGTTTCTGTTACCCACACACCGGGTACACTCACCGACCACTACAACCCCACAACTCACACCATCAACTTGAGCGATGCTGTATACAATAGTTGCAGTATTGCGGCAGCGGCAGTTGCTGCACACGAGACCGGTCATGCCTTGCAACATGCCACAAGCTATTCGCCCCTTAAGATGCGCTCATCTTTAGTGCCGGTTGTAAACTTCGCCGCAAGCTGGATGCAATGGGTATTGCTTATCGGTATTTTCACTATCGAGAGTTTCCCTCAAATCATGTTGGCAGGTATCATACTATTTGGTATAACCACACTCTTCAGTTTCATCACCCTACCGGTAGAGATAAACGCCAGCCAACGAGCACTTGCTTGGCTCAATACAGCAGGTGTTACCAATACACAGACACACCCCATGGCCAAAGATGCTCTTAAGTGGGCTGCCTACACCTATGTAGTAGCGGCACTCAGTTCATTGGCCACATTGGTATATTATATATTAATGTTTATGGGTCGCAGCGACGACTGATACCTATTCCTATCAGATAAACTAAACCTGTCGAAAACATTGTCGGCGGGTTTAGTTCTTTTATAATGGCGGGTATGGTATAATCGACACAATTTTGTTGACTTTGCACACTAATTGTATTATCTTTGCGAAACAAAAAATCTCAAACTGAAAACGATATGGCTCAAAAACCCTCTATACCCAAAGGAACCCGCGACTTCTCTCCCGAAGAGATGGCCAAGCGTAACTATATTTTCAATACTATCCGCGAAGTATATGCACTATATGGCTTCAGCCAAATAGAAACTCCCGCAATGGAAACCCTGCAAACCCTCATGGGTAAGTACGGCGAAGAAGGCGATAAACTTCTCTTCAAGGTACTCAACTCGGGCGACTTCCTTTCAGGTGTAGAAGATGCCGAACTTTGCGAACGCAACACAGCCCGTTTGGCAGCGCGCTTGTGCGAGAAAGGTTTGCGATATGACCTCACCGTTCCCTTTGCGCGCTATGTAGTAATGCATCGCAACGAACTCACATTCCCCTTCAAGCGCTACCAGATACAACCCGTGTGGCGTGCCGACCGTCCCCAAAAGGGTCGTTATCGTGAGTTCTATCAATGCGACGGTGACATTATCGGTTCTGACTCATTGCTCAACGAGGTAGAGTTGCTCCACATCATTGACGATGTATTTACTCGCCTCAACATCCGCGTAGCCATCAAGCTCAACAACCGCAAGATACTCACCGGTATTGCCGAGATTATAGGCGCTCCCGAGAAGATTATCGACATAACTGTTGCTATCGACAAGCTCGACAAGATAGGTCTTGATAAGGTAAACGAAGAGTTGCGCGACAAGGGTTTGAGCGAAGAGGCTATTGCACAATTGCAACCCATCATCTTGCTCGAAGGCAGCAACGAAAGCAAGTTGCAAACCCTACGTCAAGCATTGGCTCAATCGGAAATCGGATTGAAAGGTATCGACGAACTCGAGTTTATCCTCGGCAAGCTCACCAACCAACCTCTCAAGGCCCAACTCGATATAGACCTCACCTTGGCTCGTGGTCTTAACTACTACACCGGTGCCATCCTTGAAGTAAAAGCACTCGATGTACAGATAGGCAGTATAACCGGTGGTGGTCGCTACGACAACCTTACAGGTGTCTTTGGTATGCCCAATGTATCGGGTGTAGGTATGTCATTTGGTGCCGACCGCATCTACGATGTATTGAGCCAACTCGATCTCTTCCCCTCCGACTCTTTGCAAGCCACACAAGTGATGTTTGTAAACTTCGGCGACAAAGAGAGCGATGTGTGCATGCAACACGCTACCCTCTTCCGCTCACATGGCATACGCACCGAGGTATTCCCCGAGTCGGCCAAGATGAAGAAACAAATGGGATATGCCGACACTCACCACATACCCTACGTAGCTCTTGTAGGCGAAAGCGAGATGGAAGCCGGCAA
>CAJGDT010000046.1 GCA_904502265.1 uncultured Barnesiella sp.
AGATTTGGCTATCGCTACAAGGCGTTCTCAAAGTTTTTTGTCTGTCATTGAACATGGCAAGAGGAGTGCGCCCAAAGCATTTTTGGAAGAGTTAGCAGAAATGTACAAGGTGGATAACATAAATGATTATTTAAGCGATTATCCTGCGGACATCAATGTACGAGATAAGAGTTTGAATCAGATAAATTCACCGAGGGCAATAATGCTAAATAATAGCAATGCCAAGAACGTAAATTTAGATGAGATAGTAAGGCTCATATCAGCGAAAACATTGGGAAGCGAAATAAGCAATTTGATAGGCTTAGTAGTTAAGTCAGAAGAACGATGTCAAGCTGCCGAAAAGAGGGTCTTAGAGCTGGAGAAAGAAGTGTCAGATTTAAGGGCAAAACTCTCAAAAACAGAGGGTTAAAAAAACACCTTGTACAAAACCTTGCACATAGGAAAAAGAGATAATTAACATATTGATAACCAGCCATATATAGTGGCAATGGAATAGCCTCATAATCAGGGGGTCCTTGGTTCAAGCCCAAGTGGGACCACACAGCAAATCGCTAAGTAGTTGAAAATAACAACACTTAGCGATTTTTTTCTTTATTGGTATTTTGCAATTGGTCCAATTATTCTGCCGATTTTTTGTCTTGACCGAATAAGTTAATAAAGTCGCTTGCAGCAATGTGAATGATAATTGTGTATATTTGTGAAATGAATCTTTGTAAGAAAATAGTGTCGTGTGTGTGTATGGTGGTGTTGTCATTGAGTGCAATGGCAACTTCACGTGTTGAGTATTTGACCGTTAAACACGACTTTGGCACTATCAATGAGGCTGACGGTAAGGTGAGTTGCGCGTTTGAGTTGAAGAATGTCGGTGACACTCCGTTGGTAATATTGGGTGTGTATGTGACGTGTGGTTGTACTACTTATGAATATACACAAGAACCGATTGCTCCCGGTCAAGTGGGCGAGGTGAGGGTTACACTCGACCCGACGGGATTGGAGGGTTCATATATAAAGAGTATTCATATCTATACCAATACGCGCCCTAAGAAAAAGACTGTGAGGATACATTCGTATATTGTACCTCAAGAGGATTGATCTTTGAGGTTGCCAATCCCCTTATATATGTGCATTAAGGTTGTTTGAGGTATTGCGAGGGTGTGATACCGAATACTTGTTTGAATGCGCGTGTGAAATTGGAGTTCTCTTCGTATCCGCATAGGTGTGCAACATCGGCAACCGAATAACCTTTATTTGAATCAAACAGTTTCTGGGCTTTATTCATTCTTACTTGCAGTATGTACTTGCCAAGGCTTACTCCGGTAATGGCAGTAACCTTGCGACTCAATTGCTTGAGGCTGATGCATAGTGCCGATGCAATTTCGGTGGGGTTGACATCATGCTGCGACATCTTGCTGTATATTACATCTATCACTTTGTTGATAAATGCTTGGTCGGCATTGCTTAGGTTGCTATTGTTATTCTCCTCGATGGTTTTACCCGCATGATTTCTTATGAAGTTTTCCTGAATTAGTCGACGCTGGTTGAGCGTTGTTGTAATTGTTGCATTCAGCTCTTCGGTATTGAAGGGTTTGTATATGTAGGCATTTATGCCTGCTTTAATACCTTCTATCTTGTCTTCTTCGCTACTCTTGGCTGTAATGGCAATGACGGGTATGTGATTGAGAATTTCCGATTGTCGTATTTCTCGGCACATTTCAAGGCCATTCATTTCGGGCATCATTATATCTGTTATAATGATGTCGGGTATTATATCGGTAGCTAATTCTATTCCTTCTATGCCATTGTGGGCATATTTTATGTGAGCATCGTTTATTACCGATCCTATATAAGATAGTATATCGTTGTTGTCCTCGACAACAAGAATGATGGGCTTGTCGTCGTCGGGGGCAATCTCGTCGTCATTGATATCTACATCGCCATCGTCGTGAAGGATATTGTTGTCTATTGCACTCGGTGTGACGTGTTCCCATTGTGTATCACCCTGCTTGATGGGGAGGGTGACAATAAATACACTGCCCTCATTCTCGGCACTATGAACCGATATTTCTCCGTTCATCGCCTCGACAAGTTGTCGAGTAAGTGATAGTCCTATGCCCGATCCGGCCTCTATTTTGCCATTGTGACCTTGATAAAAGATATCAAAGATGTGTGGTATTTCATCTCGATTTATTCCTCGTCCATTATCGGCCACACATATTCGTATTTGGTCATTCTGTATATCGGCTGTGATGTATATACGGCCATTCTCGGGTGTGAATTTTATGGCATTTGCAACAAGGTTGGTTATGATTTTATTGATATAATCAGGAATAAAATCCATCATAATCTGTGGTTGCGAAGGCGAGAATAGTAGAGTTATGTGTTTTCGGTGTGCAAGTTTGCGGGTACACTCTATAATAAGGTGTATGTATCCGGCAATATCGCCATGTTTGTATTCTTTGATGTTTGCCACCGATTTCATCTTTTGGATGTCAAGTATCTGATTGATAAGTAGCAAAAGATTGTTGCCTTGACGCGAAATCATGGCGCCCATTTTTGAAATTTTTTCGGGGCTTTCTTCTTCAATATCTATCTTACATAGTTCATCGCCAATACCTATAATGGCTGTCAATGGGGTGCGAAACTCGTGTGTAATATTTGTGAAGAATGATGTACGTACATCGCTGATTTGCTGTAGTTCTTTGTGGCGTTTTTTCTTCATTCTCAAAGTATAGAGCAGTAGTATAACGACCAGTGCTGAAAGGAACGCAATGGCAATCATTGACCAGAGAATGAAACGCTTGGCGTTTTTTTCTTGGTTGTAGCTATGTTGGAGTGCCTCTACTTCTTGTTGGCGACGGTGGTATTCATATTGTACACGTTCGTTTTGTATCTGCATAAGGTTCTTTTCGCTCACGATACTATCACTGTACATGCTACTCTTTTTATAGTATTCCAATGCCTTGCGTGCGTGCCCGGTTTTTTCGTTAATTTGCGACAATAGAGCGTAGATTGATGCCGAGTGATCGCGTGAGCGGCTTTGTAGTGCTACACCCTCTGCCTGAGTAAGTAGTTGGTGGGCAAGCTCCAAGTTCCCTTGTCGATAGTATAGTTGAGCCAAAGACAAGCATGAGTTGAGCCAATGCAAGGCATCTATCATGTCTTTCATGGCATAGGCCTTCCTATATTCGATAATGGCACTGTCAATGTTATTTTGTAACTCGTATAGTTCTCCGAAGTAGCCGTGGCATAGAGAAATGCCGAGGTCCGATTTTGCCAGCTGGTTCATTTCCATCGATTTACGGAAATATACCCAAGCCGAGTCGAGCTGGTCGTTATACTCATATATTGCGCCTAAATTGGCGTAGTTGATGGCTTGTCCCAACGCACTACCCAATTCTTGCTCGCCTTTTAGCGCAGCACGAAATACCGAGTCGGCTGTCTCATAATCTTTTAGTCGCAGGCTTATATTGCCAATGCCATTGAGTGATACTACCTTGTTTTTCTTCGCGCCGTAGGTCTCTTTGTCGCTATATTCTTCGCAGTATTTCAGTGCGCGATAGTGAAACGTTGTAGCGTCCTCGAGCATGCTCATGCGACGATAGTTGGTACCTATGTTATTCAGTGCGTACACTATCTCCGGGGTGTCGCATAGCTGTGCCGCTATTTCCAATCCTCTTGTGTGAATATCTATTGCATCGGCAAATTTGTTTTGCTCGCGGAGGTGCTTGCCCAGTTGCTTGAGGGTCATCATTTGTCCCACAAGATTATCGGCATCTTCGTATTCGGTAAGTATCAGTTTGAGTGTGTCGGTGTCCGATATTTTTCGGATCAGACTATCGATCTCTTGTTTGTCTTGCAAGGGGGCTTTGCGAGTTGAATTTTCGGTGCATGCAAGCAATGCAAGAGCCAGACAGCATATGTATAAAACTAATTTTAACTTCTGTAAAAAAAACATAAAATTTGTAAAAGTCGTTGGGCGTTCTGTGTTATGTCTAAAACAAAGATACAACAATTTATGCAAAGTGATGTATAAATATCTCCAAAAAATGATGTGCATAGCATGACAAGTATATTGAGAATATTCATTCACTTATCATTGCATAATTTTAATTATCAGAGTTTTGCAAATCATAAATGTCCTTATATGATAAATGCCTATATTAAAAATGTCTATGTGTGATAAATCAATGTCCATATTTGATAACTCAAAAAGTGCTATCGAAAGTTAATTTTGTTTTCATACTAAAATCCGACTTATGATGAACAAAAAAAACGAAACAAAAGGGCACAACGAGGTACTTAAAGAGATTGATGAGCAGGTACATCGCATAAAGGAGATAGAGGCCGAAAGTGCTCCCAGTGTAAGTCAGCCTGAGTCGAAGTGGCGCAAGTTAATCAGACTGCTAACAGGCAAAAAGAAAAGCTGAGTTGAAAAATTATTAACCCAAAAAATACTGCTATGAAAAAGAGATTATTGACATTGGCGCTACTCCTAAGCGTACTGCTGGGAGTGCAAGCACAAGGCGAATTGTCGCAATGGGCAGACCCTTCTTCACAGTATCATGTGCAGACAGTGGTATATGCGCGTCTGACATTGGATACCGAAAATGGTGCTGTGGATGCGTATGGTAATGTGAATGGCGAAATCGGCGCATTCATTGATGATGAATTGCGTGCGGTGGTTTCGGTTGACCGCTATGTCGGAGAAACTACTATTGCTGACATCCCTGCTTACATTTACGCTCTGCGTGTAGGTGGTGAGCAAGGTGTAGATGAAGGCAAATCGATTACCTTCAAGGTAAAGGATGCCAATACAGGATTTATTTATCCGTTGGAGTTGAGTACTGATGCACCTGTGTGGAATGGTGATGCAACTATGGCACCTTCGGAGTTTATTACCATGTCATATCGCCCTACCAACTATGTAGGCCTGGCATTCAAGGATAACTATCCCGAAGAAGGTATTACCACACGAGTGGGCGAAAGCTTGAATATATGGGATTACATGGATTTGCAATTTGGCCGTGATCCTGAATTTCCTACAACTCGTCCCGATAATCTTACAATCCAATGGGATGTAAACGGAACATTCTCTGATTTCCTCTCGATAGACGAAGAGGGTATTCTTACGTCTTACCGAACTACACCCCAGTCGGAAGATAGTGGCGAATATATGCCTATTACCTATAGCGGTACTGTACTGCAAGGTTGGAGTGGCATGGATTTGAGTTTCCAGATTACAATCCTTCCTCCCTATGTAGCAGTGGAGAGTATCTCGGTTCCCACAATTACCTTGTACAAGGGTCAAGGCTTATATGATATTACCGATTATGTAGTATTCAACAATGGCGATTCGGATCCTACTTACACCGATTTCTCATTGTCGGTTGAGGATCCTGCGTTTGTCAATGTGCGTGCGCCTTACGTAATACCCGTTGAAATAGGTACGGCTGTTGTTACCATCACATCGCGCGACCCTGAATTGGGCAATAATCAAATAAGCTCAAGCTTCGAGGTAAAAGTAATTTCGGCTCTTGAGAGCATGACTTATCCCGAAGATAAAATCGAGTATACTATCAATGAGGGTTGGGAGCGTATGAATGACTATGTCCTTCCTCTCGAATTTATTTGGACAACTACCGAAGATGGCAGCTCCGTAGTGGATTATGAGGATGTGAGCTATACAGTTGTTAGTGCCAACCCCGATATTGTCAATGTAGAGGCAGAAGAGGGCGAAGTGGGCACAATATATCATTACACTGCAGTATCTAAGGGTCAAACAACACTTACCTTTACAAGTGTCTATGACCCCTCTAAGCAAGTGGTAGTGCCTGTATATATCAGCAAGGCTGTTCATGGAATTAATATTACAGATGTAAATGGAGAAGACCCATTCACAAAACCTACTCCGGTGGTAACTGTTGCTCCCGGTCAACAAGTAACTGCTACAGCTCGAGTATTCCCCGAGGACGCCGATTACTCACTCATCAACTTCCGATTTGTTGATGCCAATTGGGGACAACTTGAAAAAACCGAAGACGATGTGATAATGGGTGATGTAATAGTGGCCGATGGAGTGGCTACAGTTACATTCACGTTCAATAGACTCCCTGAGCAAGAATATTATCTGCAAGCTGTAGTCGATAATGATTATATGTCGGAAATAGTAAAAATTGAAGTTGTACAAACTGTAGCCGACATTATCGTCATGAATTTTGAAGGCGAAGAACTTGCTGATGGTGACGAGATGGCAATATGGTATAGCGGAGAAGAGGGTGACTGTTACTTCTTTACCGAAGTATTGCCCGAGGATGCTACCAATAAGAACTTGATTATTACCGTAGAGCCCGAAAGTGTAATCTCTTTGCAAGAAAGCGATGACTTTGGCCATTACTTCATTATTCACTCAAAGGGTACAGCCAACATTACTTTCCAAAGCGAAGATAACCCCTCGATTAAAAAGACCATTACGGTACACACGTTCAAACAAATAATGGAAATGTGGGTTGAGATGGAGAACGATGTACTCTACAATGATGAATCGGGTAGTGCTACATTGTACATTTATCCCGCCGATGCCGACTTCGACCATGAGAACTTTGTATTTGAATCTTATGGACCTTATGATGGATTGGAGTATGTAAAAGTTGAAGCCGATTTTAACGGCTCTTATGTCAGCCAAGATTACAATGCTTATGTTGTTCCTTTGACTTTGCTCCCCGAGGCCATTGTTGATGTATCATGGCTTAACATCTACTGTATCCCTGTAGATGAAAGTGTAGAGGTTGTTCCCGGTTACGAAGTGCCTATTTCGATATATGAGCGTCTCAATTTCGCTCCAGGCTGGAATTGGATTTCACTTATCTCGGGTAGCACGCCATTAAAAGGTTTCGCCGATAACCTCGTAGAGGCTCGTAGCAAAACACAACTTGTATATAATGACCCGGTATGGGGTTTGTTTGGTGAATTGTATGAATTCAACAACAGTCAGGCATATAAAGTAGATGCCGTTTCGGTTGAGCCAGGTGTACCTATTCGTCTTGCTGTTGACAATATTTACGAAACAAGTACACCGGGTTATGTCGAGCCTGCTGTTATTGTACCGGGTTGGAACTGGGTAAGCTATCCTTACGAACAAGATCACATGATATCGGAAGTGTTTGATGCAGAAGAGTTTGCCGAAGGTGATATTTTCCTCTCTAAGCAAAGCGGTCTTGCCGTAATAAAAGATGGAACTTGGGAGAACGATTTCCGACTCCTTCCCAACGAGGGTTATATGGTATATCACAATGGCGATACCACCGAGGTTATGTTGCCCAACCGTTACGATATCAGATATAACGAAGAAGAGATACCTCGCGTGATAGCACGTAAAGCCGCACGTCGTGCAGCTGCAGAGAGTGTATGGAACTACGATGGTAGCCAATTTGCCAACACTATGGCTATTATAGCGCAACTCGATATGACTGACGATGCATCTGACTACACAATCGGAGCATTTGTAGGCGATGAGTGTCGTGGTGAAGGTAAGGTGGTAAATGGTACAGCCTACATCACAGCCATGGGTGAGGCCGGTGAGTTGATCTCGTTCCGCCTCTACAACAAGGTGACAGGCAAATATGCCGATGTTACTACACAACTTATGTTTGGTGATATAATAGGTAGCATCAATGAGCCCGTACTCTTGGGTACTGCTATACCTACCGATGTAGACGATGTAAATGTTGCGCAAGCCATTTACCTCTGTGGCGATGTGTTGAATCTTGGTCAATACAACGGTGTGGCAACTATTATGTCGATAGATGGCAAGGTAGTAGCCACAACAACTGAGGCAAGCATCTCGGTAGCTCAATTGCCTACCGGAGTGTATGTTGTAGTAATAGATGGTGACAATGGTCGCACTGTTAAGAAAATAGTTAAGAACTAAAACTCATTATAACTGATGGAGAATCCCCTTCCTATAGAAGTGAAGGAAGGGGATTTCCCCATCACTTTTCACAATTAATCATTACACTTCAACAACGATTCTTCTCAATAATAGATTGTCCACTCCGATAGGCTCGGTAAAAACATAGCAAAAGCAAACCGCTTATAAAGAAATACGATATTCATTGAATATTGACAAACAACCAAAACGGTATGACAACACCGGAAGAGAATAATCGGTACGATACAACAATATAGCTTACTCAATAGAGAGGCCCTACATAAAACAAATAGCAATATAGAGTGTAAAATGAGAAAGAGACTAAAACGGGCAATTCTTGCAGCATTGATGATAGTGGGTGTCATCACAAATGTTGCAGCATATGACATTGCCACAATTGCCGAGAGCGATCCGTTGATAATAACGGGTGCTGTAGGTACTCAAAATACCTACTACTATTCATCGACCGGAAGCGGATATTCATCGCCTTTCAGTTCGTCGATTTATGCCAATTTGAATATCAATGTCTATGGCGTTGCTATGCCCTTCTCATTCTACTATAACTTAGATAATATCTCTTTCTCATACCCACAATTCTCATTCAATATAAGTCCCACATATAAGGGCTGGACACTCCATTTGGGAAAACGCTCTATGATGTTCTCGAATTATGTATTTAACATCCCATTCAATGGAGTGGGTCTTGAATATCAGCGCCCCGGAGGAAAGGGTGGCTTCAGATTTGGTGTATTTTATGGTACACTAAAGAATGCTGTCAACTACTCGCCCGAAGATGTATCGGTGGCAACCCCGGCATATCGTCGTAGCGGATGGGGATTGAAAGTAGGTTATGGTACTGCCAAGACATATCTTGATCTTTACTTCTTGCGAGCTAAAGACCATCAATCATCTATTGATGAGATATGGTGGGATCAGCTAATGCCCCAAGAAAATATTGTAGTGGGAGCCAAAGGTCGCTGGCAAATAGCCAAGCCGTTGGCCTTGACAGCCAACATTGCCGCCTCGATATTCTCAACCGATATGAATGCACAGAAGGTTGAAACAGAGGAGACTAAAAAGTGGGAAGGATTGTATGATGTGCGATATAGCTCGTTGATGAGATGGGCCGGTGATGTGAACCTCACTGCCAACTTTAAAAACTTCTCAATGGCATTGACATACAAAATGGTACAACCCGATTATATGAGCCTTGGTGTGTCGTATATGAGTAACAACTATCATAGCTTAGGACTCTCGTTCAACACCCGCATCTGGAAATTGAACATCAGTGGAAATGTGTCGGCTCAAAGCGACAACCTCTCGAAAGAGCAGTTATATACTACTCGCGGATTTGTATATGCGGCCAATGTTTCGTTGCCTATCAATGAGAAAATAAACATTACAGCTGCCTATAATGGCTACTTGCAACGTCAATACGATGGTGTCGCTGTTGTCAATGACTCGACACGAATAAATCGTATGATGAACAGCTTTACGCTGACACCCAACTACAATACAGCCAATGAGACGTTGGCGCATAGTGTTTCATTATCGCTCAACTACTCCGACAATAAGGATATGAGTCTTATCTCGGCAGGCGAAAGCGACGTAACAACGTTTGCTGCCGGTGGAAATTACTCGTTGACGGTATTACCTATTGAGACAAGTTTCGGATTTAATTATAGCTATCAGAACTCCAAAGGATATAACACACAATACTCTACAAGCGTATATTCATTATCGGCTTCAAAAGCTCTGTTGAAAGAGAAAAACCTTACGTTATCGGCCGCTATATCGCTTGTAGACAACCGTATGGATGTGAGCCAAAACCTCTCAATTGGAGGTAATATCTCGGCCGGATATACACTAGCCAAGGTACATAGCTTCTCTTTCTCGGCAAGTTATAACCAGTATGCCAACACCAACTTTGTTGCCGATGCCTATGCTCGAAATAGTGGATACGACTTGTCTTGTACATTGAGTTACAACTACACATTCACAGCATTCAGCATTACTCGCAATAAAGATAAAAACAGTAAGAAGAAATACAATTATTACTCAGACTGGTCAAAAACCGCCCGACGCGAACGCGAAATGAAGGCCTACTCGGAGCAGAATACCGATGCGCATAGCCAGCGTAATAATTCGATAAACACCCCCAATTTGTAACACATCAGAAAGTAAATTTATGGAAGTTCGTCGCATATACACATTATTAATATATATGATACTGGGCATTGCATATGCTGTGGCTCAGTTCCCGATGGGTGATATGGGTGGCAATGCAACAGCATCGGCACCATCGTTTATACAACCATATGCCGAGGAGAGCGACGAAGGTTGGCTCGAAGCCGAATTCCCGCTTGTGAATGCACAATTTTCATGGCTACCTCCGGTTGCCAATAATGCTCCCGGTGTACGATATCAATATGACTTCAGCATTAAGCGTGTTGTGCCCGGACAAGAGGTTGTAGATGCTGCCGAATGGGGTTCGATAGCATTCCAACAACGAGGCCTCATGACCAACTTGTGTATGATACCGCAAAGTGTTTTAGAAACACTCAAAAGCAGTGGCGTTGAATACTTTGTAGCTCAGGTCGTTGCATACCCCATGAGCAACAACGTTGAAATGATTAACGACGGAAAAAGTCAGATAATGTTGTTGCATTTTGTGCCTGAAACTGTGCAACATGAAACAGATAGTATAGATAACAAATAACAGACATCTAAAACGATATAATTATGATAAAGCATAGGATTTTTTCAATACTGACATTTATATGCCTATTGATGTGCAGCGGTATATCAATGGCGCAAGAAGTGC
>CAJGDT010000047.1 GCA_904502265.1 uncultured Barnesiella sp.
CGGGTGGTAATCCACTCGTCGTTTGTGTCGACCATTTGTGCCAACTCCTCGTTGTTGAGTATGTAGTCGGGTGTGTATGATGCGACACCTGTGATTTTTGCATTGAACATGATGTCCTTATATTAAAATTAGTTGTGATGTTATAATAATTACATTTCGCAACTAATATAGTGTGTAAAGAAAAATGCCCTATTGGTTTAGGGCATTAAATTTCTGCGAACTGTGTCAATTAAACAGCTGCTGCTTTTTCGATAGCCAACTTACCACGGTAGTAACCGCATTCGCCGCATACTGTGTGGTAAACATGCCATGCACCGCAGTTGGGGCAAATGGCCAATGTGGGGGCTACAGCCTTGTCATGAGTTCTTCTCTTGGCTGTTCTTGTCTTTGACTGTTTTCTTTTAGGATGTGCCATTTTACTATATATTTAATTATTATCTTTTCAGTTTCTTGAGAGCGTCCCATCGAGGGTCGGTAGGTCTTTCTACCTCTTCTTGATTGTCGTCGGTAAATTCGATGTCGTCATCTTCTTCATCAACTAATCGTGCGCTCATTTGTTGCAACCTTGCGCTCATTTCCTTGTTGCATTTGCCATATGGGTGCACATGCTTAATGGGGATGGTGAGTGCGATAAATTCGTAGAGAAACCAAGCGATGTTTATCTCGCCTTCATCCTCCGGGATGATAAGCATATTGTCGCTTTCCTCTCTGAATTCGTGTCCAAACTTGATGAAGAGCTGTTCGTCGATATCGATTTCGTGCTCCATGTCGTCAAGACAACGGTCGCAGGGGATGTATATTACGCCTGAAAGGTGGAAATTTAGTTCAATCACTGTTGCTGTTCTCTTTATGTCAAGAGCAACATCTACCTTTCCGCGTTGGACTTCGGGTCCGTCTATATTTGCAAAGAACTCGTTGTCGAGCCTGTACTCAAGTGCTGTAGAAGTATCTACAGGCATGGTTTTGAGTGATAGTTTATATTCTGTAAACTTTCCCAAGGCTGATACATCATTAAAAAACTGCGCAAAGGTAAGAAAAATTATTGGTACTTGTCAAATCTTTGTGCAGTTATTTGTTATACATAGGTGTTAATTTTATTATGAAAGGCTATTTCGGGGGTATAACAACCTTTTATACTCAATGGTTTAGATGTTATTGTGAAAAAAATATTTTTTTTCTTGTTTGGAGCGATTTTTTGTACGCAGGCTGCTTTGTACTATATACTAAAACCAAAAGGTTGCGCCATTGTTATGACACAACCTTTTGAAAGTATTTGATTCTTATTAGAGAGCTTTGCCGGCACTACCAAGAACGTTGATAAGTTTGTGCTTGTAAAGTTCTTTGAGTGAGTCGCGAGCGGGACCGAGGTATTTGCGGGGGTCAAACTCAGCGGGCTTGGTGGCCATAACCTCACGAACTGCAGCAGTCATTGCCAAACGACCATCTGAATCGATGTTGATCTTACATACAGATGATGTTGCAGCACGGCGGAGTTGATCTTCGGGAATACCGATAGCATCTTTGAGAGCGCCACCATATTGGTTGATGATAGCTACCTTGTCTTGAGGTACGCTTGAAGAACCGTGCAATACGATGGGGAAGCCGGGGATGCGTTTCTCAATCTCTTCGAGAATGTCGAAGCGTAGGGGAGGAGGAACGAGGATACCCTCTTCGTTGCGAGTGCATTGCTCGGGACGGAATTTGTTGGCACCGTGTGAGGTACCTATTGAAATAGCGAGTGAGTCAACACCTGTCTTAGACACGAAGTCCTCAACCTCTTCGGGACGTGTGTATGTGTGATGTTCGGCGCTTACTTCGTCTTCAACACCGGCCAATACACCAAGTTCACCCTCTACTGTTACATCGTATTGGTGTGCATACTCTACAACGCGACGAGTGAGTTCTACGTTTTCGTCGGATGAGTGATGTGAACCATCGATCATTACTGAAGAGAAGCCCATGTCGATACATGACTTACAGAGTTCAAATGTGTCACCGTGGTCGAGGTGAAGTGTAACGGGTATTGCGCAACCCAACTCCTTAGCATACTCTACAGCACCTTGTGCCATATAGCGAAGAAGAGTTTGATTGGCATATTTGCGTGCACCACTTGATACTTGGAGGATTACGGGTGATTGACACTCTACGGCGGCTTGGATAATTGCTTGCATTTGCTCCATGTTGTTGAAGTTGAATGCTGCAATAGCGTATTTGCCTTCCATAGCTTTGCGGAACATCTCACGGGTGTTCACCAAACCTAATTCTTTGTAGCTAACCATTTCTATTTATATTAAGTTTAAAAATATTCTTTCGGCAAAGTTACTAAAAAAATATCAAGTGCAACTCTATTGCGCTTGTAAAGTTTCCTTTTATTATTCAAAAAAAATTATTCTATATGCCTGTTATGGGGTGCACCTCCATTTACTTTGTCACTTTCCACTTCTTGCCTTTCCATTGAAGGACGATTTGCTTGTGAAAGTTATGTTCAATCTCTTTGCGAGTTTCTTCATCAAGTGTTTGCAAGAATGATGGTATGGCAATGATGTCGTTAGTCATGTGTGTCATATTATATTGTATGGTGTGGAGGGGTATTTTTTTCAATAACTCTTCACGCTCCTTGCGCTTGCTCTTCGGTAGATTAACAAAATCGGCTACGTTGATGTTGGGGAAGAATTTCTTTGCTTCCAACGGTTGCCATTTCTCATCGTACATGTCGATGTGGCTGTTTGCGACAGGCCCTTCGATGGTTGTGATGATGGCATAGAATAGTCTCTTACCATCAACAATTTGCATCATTTGCATAGTACTTGCCTTCGATGTGCGTAAGAAGAGGTAATTGTCTCCCATAGCGGTGAGGCAAGCTGTGTCGCCTGTGAAGGTGGCAACCTTGGCACTCATGCCGGCATTGTAGAGGTCTATCATATCGAGACGGGCGTTCTTGCTAATGGTGGGCAAGATATGTGCCGGCATCGCTTCCCACGCTGCAGCGATATTTTGAGCCTCGGTGTAGAGGGGTGATAGGATCGAAAGTAGCAGGGTTAATATTTTTATTGCTAATTTCATAGTCGATGTATTGAATAAAAATCTTATTTCGAACGTACTATATTAATATATATGTGCAGGATGATACCCTTGACGCTATGTTACAAAGGGGGTTGGTTACGGTTTGGTGATTTTGGCGCGAATACGTGATATGGTTTCGGGCTGCATCTTGAGGTATTGAGCTAAATATTTCATAGGGATACGACTGAATAGCTCGGGGCGCATCTTGATGAATTGCTCATATCGGGTAGGAGCATCGAAGTTGCTCAAGAAAATGTATCGGCGCTCAAAAGCATATACTTGTTCTACAAGCAAGTTGTTCATCCAAAATGCGAGGTCGTGATTTTCGTTCATAATGCGGTAAATGTCAGAGAACGAAATCTTGTAGACTACCGAGTCGATGAGGGCAATGCAAGAGAATTGGGCGGGTTCGTTCTTGTGTAGTGAGTGCATTGAAGTGAAGGGGTCACCGTCAAGGCCGAAGCATATAGTATCTTCTTTTCCTTCACATTCATACGCCACACGGAAAAGTCCCTCTTTCACAAAGAAGAGGTAATTGGTGCGCTTGCCTTGCTCGACAATAGCCTCTTTTTTCTTAACCTGTACAAGCTCGGCTGCATCGAGGAGCATGTTTATGGTTTTGTCTGTTACGGGGTATGTATATCGTAGTGCTTCTGCCAATTCCATATTGCTATATCTTTGGTTTAGTGTTGCAAAAATAAGGAATATTCTATAATTCTGTGTGTAAATGCCGGTACAATTCTCATTTATTAAGTATTTAAGGTCTTGTGATTTTTAACACATATTAACAATATGATGACCTATTTATTGACTTGCGTCAATTTTAGATTATTGCCTTTTCTTTTCCTTTGCGAAAGGAATTAAATAAACTCATATAGATATGAAACAATTGTTACAGAAAATGAGACTATTTTTGATGTCGTTGGTATTATTGATGATTACTATTACATTGCAGGCACAACCAACAATGGATGGAAGTAATCTTGTGCGAACCAGTCATCAAGCAAATCAGAATGTGAATTGGACACAATTTGCCAAGGACTATCCCTCATTGCGTTATTATGCCAATTCGATGCAGTTGATGCAACAATCATCGAATGTACCCGATGCCAATCGAGTTCCTATGTTCCGTGCATCACAACGAGTAGCCCATACTGCAGGTGAGCAGCTGAGAGAGGCAACATTCTGGGGACATGTGCTTCATGCCGATAACTGGAGTAGTAATGGTCAAACTTCGGGTTACGGCTTGCACACATTTACCAATAAGAACTTTATGAATGCGGTAGATGTACTGGAGAATACCAATATCTATAGCTGTAACATGTCGGCTGGTGGTGTATACCAAGATGGTGTGTTGTATTATGTCAACTATACTGTATATCAATGGGGTGATTCGAAATATCTCTATTCGGTAGATACAAGCACCGATCCCTGGACTCAAAAGAATTCGACCTTCCTATATGATTATTATATGTTTGCTACTGCCGGCGTTTCTATCGATCCTACTACCGGCATTGCCTATGGTATCTTTTCAACTGCCGATGGTCAAGGAAAAGAGTTGGGTACTGTAAACTATGCCTCGGCCAAACGTACTTGTATAGCTACCGTCGAAGAGGACTTTGTGGCGCTGGCTATCGATAGCGATGGTCAGTTGTTTGTGATAGGTGAGGATGGTAACCTCTACAAGATGGATAAAACCAACGGTGCAACAACCCTTGTCGGTCCTACCGGTGTAACTGTTGCGCCTTACATTCAAAGTGCTACATACGACCATGTTGATGGTGTATTGTATTGGGCTGCATATACCGGTTCATATGGTGCTTACACCTCGGGCTTGTACACCGTTGATACCAAGACCGGCGCGGCAACTAAGTTGGGAGCATTCCCTCAAAATCTACAAATGTCTATGCTTACCGTTCTTGCACCTCTTGCCGAGCAAGATGCGCCGGCGGCTGTCGAAGACCTTACTTTGACCTTTGAAGGTGGTAAGATGAATGGTACTGTTGCATTTACTGCTCCTACGGCAACTTATGGCGGTGGTACTTTGCAAGGTAATCTTGATTATACAGTGACCCTTGCCGGCGAGCCTATTCGTAAAGGCACTGTCGAAGTGGGTAAGCGAGTAGAACTTGACATAGAGATTACTACCGGTAGTGGACAATATGAATTCGGTGCGTATGTTACCAATAGTGTGGGTCGCAGTCCGGTGACCAAGAAAACCACCCCCGTAGGTTTCGGTATGCCCTATGCACCCTCCGATGTGAGAATGACTATTGATAAAGAGACCGGTGTGATGAATTTGACTTGGAATAAAGCTAATATGTGTTCTCCCGGCGAATATTTGGGCGAAATCACTTTCGGTGTTATCCGTTATCCCGATAATGTACTTGTGGCCAATGGCCTTAAGGAAAATTCCTTTACCGAAACATTGGATGTTGTTTCGTTGAAGAACTATTACTACGGTGTATATCAAATCAATGGCGATATGCACTCGAATGAGGTTAAGTCTAACCAACAAGTAATAGGACAATATATCGTAGCGCCTTATCGCGAGACCTTCTTGACCGAGGGTGACTTCAATATGTGGACGCTCAATGATGCCAATAAGGATGGTCGTGTGTGGCAACATGGTTTCCCCCATGAGGCCAACATCTACACCGGCGAGGAGTACCCGGCCGATGACTGGTTGATATCGCCCCCTATTATGATGGAAAAGGGTCGTCAATATACCTTCTCTATCAATACAAGATGTAACTATTATAACTCTCCCGAGCGTTTCGAGGTAATGTTGGGAACTAATCCCAAGGATGTCTCTACGTTTACAACCGTCATTATTGAGCCTACAGTTGTGGATGAAGATGATGAAGAGCATGGCTATGTAGTAGTGAGCGACTTTGATGCTCCCGAAGATGGCTTGTTCTACATTGGTATTCATGTTATCAGCGACCCCAAAAGTTCACTGTTGTATGTCAACGAGCTTGAGCTCCTGGCCGGTGCAGTTCTTGTCTCTCCCAATAGTGTGAGTGACTTTGTTGTAACTCCTGCCGCGAAGGGTGAGTTGAAAGCCACATTGGAATTTGTAGCACCTACTCACATGCGCAACGGAGGCGAATTGTCAAGCCTCGACCGTATAGAGATTTATCGCAATTATCTCTGTATTGATACCATCTACAACCCCGAAGTGGGTGCTAAATATAGCTATGTCGATGTAGCCCCTATCAATGGTATGAATAGCTATATTGTGACAGCTTACAATGAATTTGGAAATGGTGATCCCGCTCGCCTTGATGCCTATGTAGGTATAGATATACCTCTGCCTCACGACAACTTGGCTACAGAGCGCAAGGTTGTTGATAACTTCGACGGTACATTTACACTTCACTGGCCTGTTCCCAATAAGGGTGAGAATGGAGGATATGTTGATGTTGAGAATTTGACTTATAACCTTTACGAGCGAGGTCGTTACTCTTATGTACCTTATAAAAATGGCTTTAAAACGCCCAAGGCTACTATCGATACTCTCGATTATGACAACGACTTGCAAGTATTCACCGCTTACGGTATCACTGCTGTGAACTCGGCCGGTGAGAGCCAAATATTCAGTTCGGCACCCTACATCCTGGGTAAGCCCTACGAAATGCCTTTTTACGATTCGTTTGCTGCAGCAAAGTTGCAGATGACATGGTGGTCGTATACCAACGGCGATTGCTCATGGTCGCTCGATGGTCGAGCTTATGACAAAGATGGCGGTGTGGCCGTATTTACAGGTAATGCCGAGGGTGCTTCTTCGACATTCTTTACCGGTAAACTCAACATCAGCGAGTGTGTAAGCCCCAATGCTGTATTCCACTATAGAGGAGCCGACAATGCCACAGCACGCTTGGCTATCGTGGTAAATCGCGACTTTGCAGTCAATGACACTCTCGATATAGAGTTGACACCCACTGCCGAGTGGCAAGCCGCAACCGTCGACTTGAGTGCCTATACCGACAGCCATTACATCATGTTTGGTATTTTGGGTCTTGCCGGCAGCCAGAGTGGTGAAGAAATTCTGGTCGATCAAGTGCGTGTGTTGGATATGCAAACCGAAAATCTCGCCATTGAGAGTCTCTCTACTCCCGAATACGTGCGTGCCGGACTGGAGGGCAGTGTAATAGCCGGTATCAGCAACATTGGTATGAATGATGCCGAGAATTTCACGCTGCAACTCTATGTTGAGGATGAGTTGGTCAATGAGGTAGCTGTTGAAAAACTTGCGGCTAACACTCAACTCAACCAAGAGATTACCTTCAAGGCTTCATCGATGATGCCTAACGAGATTACTGCCAAGGTAGTAATTGTGTGGTCGCAAGATAGTAAGGCCGGTGATAATGAAATGAGCGCAACTATTGGTATCGAAAAGACTGAGTTGGCAACAGTCACTATCGATGGTGAGAAGACCGAATATGGTGTGAAGTTGAGTTGGGATGCTCCTGTTGTTACAGCCGACTACATTACTGAAAGTTTTGAGGATTATGAGCCTTTCAAAGTTGATGATTTCTTGCCTTGGACTACAATCGATGCCGATGGTGCTTATACCTACTCAATCCAAGACTTTGGAATACCCAACGCCGGCAGCCCCATGGCTTTCCAAGTATTCAACTTGGAAGTACTTGAGTCTCCTTATGAAATAGATAAATCGGCCATGCCTCACAGTGGTGATCAGTACCTCATATCGTTCAATCCTGCGCCTATTGATGATGAGATAACCGATGCTAACGACTGGCTTATCTCGCCTGAGTTGCCCGGTATTACTCAAACTATCTCATTCTATGCCAAAGCACTTACTTCTCAATGGGGTAATGAGACATTCGAAGTTCTTTACTCGACAACAGGTAAGGAGATGGAGAACTTTACAAAGATTGGTGCTACTCGTGAGGGTACTGACAAATGGAACCTCTTCTCGGTTGAATTGCCCGAAGGCTCGAAGTATTTCGCTATCCGCGTTACTTCAAGTAACCGATTTGCATTCATGTTGGATGATATCAGCTATTACTCAGGCAATGCCCAAATCTTGGGCTATAACATCTACCGAGATGGCGAATTTGTGAAGACTGTAGCTCCCGATGTGTTAGAGTGTCAAGACTACCCCGAAGAGCCCGGTACTTATTCTTGGAATGTTACTGTGCAGTATGTTACAGGTGAGTCTAATCCCTCTAATACTTACACAGGCGATGCCAATGGTAGTCAAGGTGTTGATGCCTTAACTGCCGGTAGTGCCAAGGTGTGGTATAATGCTGCTACCAAGACTCTCAATGTGGAATCGAAAAATGTAATAGAGAGAGTTGAATTATATGACATGCAGGGTCAATTGCTCCATGTCGATGACGCAGTTGCTGAGTGCAACTATAGTATGTCAATGGAATCATATTCATCGGCTGTATATGTTGTGAGAACACACACTACCGATGCTATTAATATCAATCGAATTGTAGTGAGATAAATTGTAAAAGTAAATTGGTTTTATTTATTAAGAACGAGCAACCATGTGAATGGTTGCTCGTCTGCTTTATAGTAGTGTGTCGAATGACTATGCGAGTCGCACACCGGTATAATTATGCCTATACTTCGATAATGTTATTTTGTGCCTAAATAAAGGAATAGCATACCCAATAGCACCAATATCAGGTCTATTGCTTTGTTTTTTATATTCTTCTCGCGGAAGATGAGTGCGCCAGCTGTGAAACTTACAACAACGCTACTGCGACGCACCATTGATACGATAGAAATCATCGACTCCGGCTCGCTGAGGGCATAGAAGTATACAAAGTCGGCACATATGAGAAAGAGTGAAATGAAGAAGATGCTGTTGCGCCATACAAACGGTGTGGTTTTATGGCGTTTGGGATACCACATGATAAGTGATATGATAGCCATGAGTGCCAATTGGTAGTAGGAGTACCATACCAATACGCTCATGCGATGGAATCCGTGCGACATGAGGTATTTGTCATACAATCCGCTCATGGCTCCGGTAATAGTGGCAAGAACTATAAAGAGTATCCACACGTTGTGACGAAAGTTTATGCCCTCTTTCTTGCCCGACATAGATAGCAGTATAAAGGCTATAATGGCAAGCGTTACACCTATCCATTGGTATAGATTGAGTACTTCACCATATATAATCATGGCTCCTATGAGCGTCAGTATAGGTTGCGAAGCTTTGATAGGTGCGGCTATCGTTATGGGCAAGTGCTTGGTGGCAAAGTATGCAAAGAGCCACGAAGATAGCACGATGCAAGCTTTGATGAAGATGAATAGGTGTGTGCGCAAGTCGGCTGCAGGCACATAAAAGATAGTGTCTTGAATCGTGTGAGGGGCAAAAGCCGACAGAAGTATGATGGGTAAAAATAGTAGTGAGCAGAAGAGGGTGTTGAGTAGCAGTACCGGGATAACGGCATTACCATTGAGCGAAGCCTTCTTGCATGTATCGTAAGCACCCAACAGCAGTGCCGATAGAAAAGCCAATGACAACCACATGTGCGATAGAATCTATTTTATGCCCATTATATCGAGGCTGTTATTCTTTGAAAAAGATTTCTTCGGGGTAGGTTACGTCGTGCAGGAACAATGCCTTGCCGGGCATGGATGTGCCGGCCAAACCGCGGTCGCGACCTTCGATAATTGCGCAAAACTCGTCGATTGTGATTTTGTGGCGTCCTACCTCAACGAGTGTGCCTACAACGGCCCGTACCATGTTGCGCAAGAAGCGGTCGGCTGTAATGGTAAAGGTGTATCCTTCGCCTTCCGGCTCCCAGTGGGCATACGTCACGCGGCAGTTGTTGGTCTTGACGTCGGTGTGTAACTTGCTGAATGAGGTGAAGTCGGTGTAGCGGTAAAGCATTTCGGCAGCTTGGTTCATTGCCTCAAAGTCAAGTGTGCCCCGGTAGCGCCAGGCATATCGCTCGGCAAAGGGAGACTTGTGGCCTATGGCATAATATTTATAGGTGCGCGATGTGGCATCAAATCGTGCGTGAGCTTCGTCGGTAACCGGTACGCAGCGATATACGGCAATGTCGGGCGGAAGTAAACGGTTGAGCCTGTCGGCAAAAACAGCCGGGTCGGGTAGGGGTGTTTCGGTGTCGAAGTGAGCTACCATCAAGCGTGCGTTTACTCCGGCATCGGTACGACCTGCTCCTGTAACAGGTGTGGGTTGTCGCAAGAGTGTTTGCATGGCTTCCTCAAGACGTAGCTGAACGGTGATGGCATTGGGTTGTATTTGCCATCCGTGGTAGTTTGTGCCGTCGTATGCAAAGTAGAGGAAGTAACGCATATTGCCTTTGTATTAAAGTGTGGTAAATAATTAGTCCCACGTA
>CAJGDT010000048.1 GCA_904502265.1 uncultured Barnesiella sp.
AGTCGGCGGCAGCAGCGTTTTCGATAGTCACTTGCTTGAGAAGGCGTGTTTCGGGGTTCATGGTGGTTTCCCACAATTGCTCGGGGTTCATCTCACCAAGACCTTTGTAACGTTGTATCTCGATATTCTCTTCGCGACCCTCACCATAGTTGGCTATGAACATATCGCGTTGCAAGTCGGTCCAGCAGTACTCCTCAACCTTACCACGTTTACTCTTGCACTTGTATAGAGGGGGGGTGGCGAGGTAGAGATAACCTTGCTCGATAATGGGACGCATGCGACGGAAGAAGAATGTCATCAACAATGTAGCAATGTGAGCACCATCGACGTCGGCATCGGTCATGATGATAATCTTGTGATAGCGCAACTTGTCGATATTGGCGGCCTTGCTGTCATCCTCTGTACCGATAGTAACACCGAGCGCCTTGAACATATTGCTGATTTCTTGGTTCTCGAATACCTTGTGGTCCATAGCCTTCTCTACGTTGAGAATCTTACCACGCAAGGGAAGAATGGCTTGGAACATGCGGTTACGACCTTGCTTGGCCGATCCACCCGCCGAGTCACCCTCGACAATGAATATCTCACACTCCTCGGCGTTACGAGAAGAGCAGTCAGCCAATTTACCGGGCAATCCACCACCGGTAAGGGGTGTCTTGCGTTGTATCTTTTCACGAGCGGCACGAGCAGCATGACGTGCTTGCGCAGCAAGTATTACCTTGTCGACAATAGCCTTGGCTTGTTTGGGGTGCTCTTCGAGGTATTGAGCCAATGCCTCGTTGATGGCTTGTTGTACGGCACCAGCCACCTCGCTATTACCAAGCTTGGTCTTGGTTTGACCCTCAAACTGAGGCTCCATAACCTTCACTGAGATAACAGCAGTAAGACCCTCGCGGAAGTCGTTGCTATCGATCTCAATCTTCACCTTTTCGAGCATCTTTGAGTCCTCGGCATACTTCTTGAGAGTACGAGTAAGACCCATGCGGAAACCGGTAAGGTGTGTACCACCCTCCATGGTGTTAATGTTGTTTACATACGAATAGAGATTCTCAGTAAACGAAGTGTTGTATGTCATGGCAACCTCAACAGGTATGCCTTGTTTCTCGGTAACGATGTGAATGATATCTTCGATAAGCGCTTCCTTGCCGTGGTTGATATACTTCACAAACTCCTTAAGACCCTCTTGCGAGTGGTACTCCTCGTGGTGAGGATTGCCTTGCTCATCGACACGGCGACGGTCGGTAAGCGATAGGCGAATACCGGCGTTGAGGAATGCCAAGTCGCGCAAGCGGTGTGCAAGCGTATCGAAGTTATACTCAGTAGTTTCTTGGAATATCGAGCCATCGGGCTTGAAGGTTACACTTGTACCGGTGTCTTGGCAAGTACCTATCACCTCGACATCGTGCAAGGGCTTACCGCACGAGAACTCCTGCATGTGTATCTTACCATCGCGGCGTACCTCGGCACGCAAGTAGGTCGAGAGTGCGTTTACACACGATACACCCACACCGTGCAGACCACCCGATACTTTGTATGAGCCTTTGTTAAACTTACCACCGGCATGCAATACGGTAAGTACTACTTCGAGGGCCGATTTACCCTCTTTCTCATGCATATCTACAGGAATACCACGACCATCATCTACTACAGTAATAGAGTTGTCGGGGTTTATATATACATTGATGTTGGTAGCGTATCCGGCAAGAGCCTCGTCGATAGAGTTATCGACAACCTCATATACGAGGTGGTGCAAACCCTTCACTCCTGTGTCGCCAATATACATGGCAGGACGTTTACGTACAGCTTCGAGGCCTTCCAATACCTGAATACTATCGGCCGAATAATTGCCGTTTTTCTCTTCCAATTCTTCTGACATATCTTGTTTGAGTTTTGTCGTTTGTGTTGTGCTACATGCGCACAAAATTTACTGGCATGGACTGTTTATCACCCATGCACAATGATACTATTACGAAACAAAGATAATAAAAAAACATGAAAAGATGTGCGATAAAATCTATTTTTCTGCACCTTTTTATGATTAAAAAATGTGATAAATGAAGGGCTAAATATTACACCATCTATTTACGCAGGAAACGAAACAGCTATTGATAAAAAAGAAAAGCGCCTGTCGGTGTGACAAGCGCTTCGTAGTAGCCGATAGGGGAATCGAACCCCTCTTTTAAGATTGAGAATCTTACGTCCTAACCGATAGACGAATCGGCCATTTGTTTTTTGGTGCGACAAAGGTAATACTTTTATAATATAACCTCCAAATTTTTTGCACCTTTTTTGAAAAAAATTTATTCTCTCACCCCTTTTTCACTCCTCTTCGCCTTCAGCACGGCCTATCGGGTTTCTGCCACACAAGTTGCACACATATGTCTTTTTTACTCAACCAATATGCTTTTGTATTAACTTTGTAATATTTTTTGATTAAATTTGTATCGAAAAACTAAAAACTTTATACACAATGATAGTTACAACTGGAAATATTTTACTTATAGGATCAATCCTACTTATCGCAAGTATTATTCTCAGCAAGGCCGGAGCACGTTTTGGCATTCCCACACTGTTGGTGTTTCTCATTGCCGGTATGCTATTTGGCACAGACGGCCTCGGACTGCAATTTAACAGCGCCGAAGATGCACAATTTTTGGGCGTGATAGCTTTGAGTATCATCTTGTTTTCGGGAGGTCTGGACACGCGATTTTCCGAAATCAAACCTATACTTGCCCCGGGCATAATACTCTCAACACTTGGCGTGGCATTAACAACTCTTTTTGCCGGCATATTTATATATTGGATAACCAATCTTGATGCCGTAAAAATAACCCTACCATTAACTACTTCTCTACTACTTGCAGCCACTATGTCATCTACCGACTCGGCATCAGTATTCAACATTCTACGCTCTCAACGCATGGCCCTTAAGCACAACTTGCGCCCCATGCTTGAGTTAGAAAGTGGTAGCAACGACCCCATGGCATACATGCTCACACTTGTTCTTATACAAATTGTGAGCGCAGGAGGTGTTACGGCAACCGATGTCATATCTATGCTTTTCGTACAATTTGTCATAGGTGGCGCTGTAGGATTCCTACTCGGAAAAGGAGCTGTATGGTTTATCAACAAACTCCGACTACCCAACCCCTCTCTATACCCCATCATCGCATTGGGACTGATTTTCTTGGTATATTCTTTAACCGATGTATGCCACGGTAACGGCTTCTTAGCCGTGTACATAGCCGGTATCGTCATAGGCAACAGTCGTATTAGCTATAAACGCGAGGTATCGACGTTCCTCGATGGTATTACATGGCTCTTCCAAATCGTTTTATTCTTGATCTTGGGTCTACTTGTAAACCCTCACGAGATGCTTTCGATAGCAATGATTGGTGGTCTCATAGGTATATTCATGATACTTGTAGCACGCCCGCTAAGTGTAATGCTATGCTTGTTGCCCTTTAAACACATCAACTTCAAGTCGCGACTCTTTATATCGTGGGTGGGATTGCGTGGCGCTGCACCCATTTTGTTTGCCACCTATCCTATTATCGCCGATGTTGAGGGGGCTAATATCATATTTAATATTGTGTTCTTTGTAACGATATTATCATTGATTGTACAAGGTACTACATTGTCGAGCATAGCTAAAGCCTTGAATATCTCGGAACCTGAGCCCGAGAAGCCCGACCACTTCGGTGTGGAAATACCCGAAGAACTCGAAACAGCACTCAACGCCTTGGATGTAACAGCCGAAATGCTGGTCGATGGTGTTACCCTTAAAGAGGTAAAGCTACCCAGGGGAGCCTTGGTTATGCTCATACGCCGTGGTCATGAATTCATTGTTCCCAATGGATCGGTACAGCTACGACCCGGCGACCGCCTACTCATGATATCGCAAGAGGTAAAACCTCGCGAAAAGCTAAAAATATAGCCCCTAACAGGGCTTCGGTCAATCAAATAAGGTTGCGTCAACACATGACACAACCTTATTTTTTTTGATATCCACACATCGACATCATGCATCGCTACTCAATGAGACGTGACATCAACGGCACGTGGCAGATAAAAAAAGACCGTCATGATTATGACGGTCTTAACGTAGCCCATAGGAGAATCGAACTCCTCTTTCAAGAATGAAAATCTTGCGTCCTAACCGATAGACGAATGGGCCATCATCAGGGGTTATACAACCACCTGTAACTTGTAACGCAGATTAGAGAGCGTTTACGTGGTGAGCAAGCTTAGACTTGAGGTTAGCTGCCTTGTTAGAGTGAATGACATTCTTCTTGGCAAGCTTGTCGAGCATAGAGCTTACTTTCTTGTACAATTCAGCGGCCTCTTCCTTCACAGTTGTAGCGCGCAACTTACGCATAGCGTTACGTGCAGTCTTTGCATAGTAACGATTGTGCAAGTTTCTAACTTGTGTCTCTCTAATTCTTTTCTTAGCAGATTTATGGTTTGCCATGTCTTTAGTGTTTTATTTATTTATCTTGTAGCCCATAGGAGAATCGAACTCCTCTTTCAAGAATGAAAATCTTGCGTCCTAACCGATAGACGAATGGGCCATACCTAATTGCTTTGTCAGTGACTTAAGCACCTCTACAAAAGCGAGTGCAAATATACGGCTCTTTTTTATATCTGCAAAACTTTTTGGCGCAAAATTTAATTTTTCATGCTTTTTTATAGGCTTTTAGGGGGTTTACCCCCTATTTTCAGCATCGAAGCACTTGTTTCTTTATCTATTATTGTGTTATTTTGCATCTATGTACGACAAGACACGAGGCATTGTTCTTCACACAATTCCCTACAACGACTCACTCTCGGTAGTCCACATTTACACCGAGCGATATGGTCGCATGGCTTATACCTTGCCACGCGGAGCCGGTCGTGCCGCGAAGATGGCGCGCGCACTGTACATGCCTATGTCGCTACTCGAGTTGGAAGTGGAGACCCGACAGGGGCGCAGCTTGCAACGTATTCGCGAGGCACACACCTGGATACCACTACCCTACATGCAGAGCGATCCTATACGAGCATCTCTTGCTATGTTCATATCGGAGTTTTTGAGCAGTGTACTGCGCAACAACGAGCCACAGCCCGAACTCTTTGCCTACATTGCACGCTCTATCCACCTGCTCGACCGCATAAACAATGGATTGGGCAACTTTCATCTGTGCTTTCTCATAGGACTCACCGCCTATATGGGCATTACTCCCAATACCGATGGCTACCGTCAAGGCACATACTTCGACATGCAAGAGGGCATATTTGTACCCGAGCAACCCCTATTCAACACTTCACTACAACCCAACGAGGCGACTTTCATGATAAAACTGCTGCGCATGAATTTTGCCAACCTTCACCTCTATCGCTTCTCGCGCGACGAGCGCAATGTTATCCTCGACCGCATTATTACTTATTATAGTATTCACCTATCGGGCATGGGACAACTGTCGTCGCCAGCCGTATTGCACGCACTGTTCGACTAACACGAGTTCATCACCACTCTGCAAGCAATTCACCTATACATTATATATAAAGAAAGGGCTGCTCCTCAACGGAACAGCCCTTTGTTATATACTCTTGCAAAGATTATTTCTTTGAGAGAACCGAGTCATCAAACTCCAAACCTTTCTTTGCCAAACGAGCCTTTTGGATTTCGTAGGCAATGGGAGTAGCGATGAACAAGGTAGCAAATGTACCAACGATAACACCAAACAACATGGCGAATACGAAGCTGCGGATTGTATCGGCACCCAAGATGAAGATAACGAGCAATACAACAGCTGTACTTACTGAGGTATTCATTGTACGCGACAATGTGCTATTGAGAGCGTAGTTGATAACCTCGGCACGATTGCGTTTGGGATAGAGTTGAAGCTCCTCGCGGATACGGTCGAATACTACCACTGTATCGTTCACTGCATAACCGATAACGGTAAGGATCGCAGCGATAAATGTTTGGTCAACCTCCATTGAGAAGGGAATGATACCATAGAAGAGTGAGTAGAGACCGATAATCACGTATGTTGTGAATGCCAATGATACCAAAGTACCGATTGAGAAGGCAACATCACGGAAGCGCAACAAGATGTACAAGAAGATAGCGATGAGTGAGAAGAATACAGCCCACATAGCACCGGTCTTGATGTCCTCAGCGATTGAGGGACCTACCTTTTGTACGCTCATTACATGCTCAGCCTCAAATGCCTCAACACCCTTGTTATCTACCATCTCAGCCAAGCCGGCATAGAGTTTGTCGAGAATCTCTTGGTCGATAGACTCATCTGTCTCAGCAATACGATAGTTGGTAGATACACGAACTTGGTTTTCGCTTGAGATAGTGATTACCGACAATGAGCTACCCTCAAACTCGGGAGCAAGCATGCGTTGGATTTCTTGAGTATTTACGGGCTCTTCGAAGCGGATTACATAGTTGCGACCACCCGAGAAGTCGATACCTTGGTTTACACCGCGAGTAACGAACGATACTGTCATGATTACAACCAATACAGCCGATACGATGAAACCAACCTTGCGGCTACCCAAGATATTGAAGTTGTTGTTTACGAGCATGTTCTTAGAAACACCGGTAGTGAAGGTGATGTTCTTACCCCACTCTTTGTCTGAGATCCACTCGAGTGCAATACGAGAGAGGAATACTGCGATAAAGAATGAGATAACGATACCGATGATAAGAGTAGTGGCAAAACCCTTGATAGGACCTGTACCGTACATCAACAAGATAACACCTGTGATGATAGAGGTAAGGTTCGAGTCGAAGATAGCTGAGAATGCATTCTTGTAACCATCAGCGATAGCTGTCTTGAGGTTTTTACCCGAGCGCAACTCCTCTTTAGTACGCTCGAAGATGAGCACGTTGGCATCCACAGCCATACCCAAAGCCAACACGATACCGGCGATACCAGAGAGTGTGAGCACTGCTTGGATAGAGGCAAGAATACCCATTGTGAAGAAGAAGTTGATGAGCAAACCTACGTTTACTACCATACCGGGGATGAAACCGTACATTACTACCATGTAAATCATCAAGATGATAAGGGCAACAATGAACGAAATCATACCACTATTGATAGCCTCTTGACCCAATGAAGGACCGATAACGTCCTCTTGGATGATGTTTACACCGGCTGCCATCTTACCCGACTTGAGCACGTTGGCCAAGTCCTTAGCCTCTTCGGGAGTAAAGCCACCCGAGATTTCCGAGCTACCACCGGCGATTGCACCGTTTACGTTGGGGAATGAATATACTTGGTCGTCAAGTACGATTGCGATAGCGTTACCAACGTTGTTACCTGTGAGTTTTTCCCACTCTTTGGCACCTTGGCTGTTCATATTCATGTGAACTATCGAACCACCACGATATTTGTCGAAGTCGTCACGAGCGTCTACCACAACATCACCCGACATTGAGGCACGACCACCCTTACCGGCTTTCAAGGCAACGAGTTGGAAGTAAGTACCTTTCTCATCGATAGCCTTTACAGTCCAGCGAGTAACAAGGTTGCTGGGAAGAATATCTTGAGCAATCTTGCTGGCCAACATGCTGTTAATCTCGGCGGTATCATTCTTGTGAGCGAAACCGATAACAGGCGAACCTTGGAATTGGTCTTGAACCAAGATAGAGAACAAGGGGTTTTGTTTGCGGAATTGCTCCATTTGAGCAGCTTCGTTATTCTCAGCAACAACCTCCTCGAGAGCAGCGCTCAAGCTGTCTGTAGCAGTAGCCTCAGCAGCAACCTCAGTAGCAACCTCAGCAACTTCCTCTACTACAGCAGTCTCTGCAACTTCTTGGTTGGCAGCCGACAAAGCCAAAGCATTGTTTACCGATTGCAATTGAGCAATAACTTGCTCATATTTGTAAGTCTCCCAGAACTCGAGGTTGGCAGCACCTTGCAAAAGGTTGCGTACACGCTCGGGCTCTTTCACACCGGGAAGCTCAACAAGGATACGACCATCCTTCTCGAGTTTTTGGATATTGGGAGCAACCACACCAAAGCGGTCGATACGGTTACGCAATACGTTGTAAGAGTTGTCAACAGCAGTATTGAGCTCTTCGCGCAATACTTCAACAACCTCATCGTTGTCTGATGAAGGTTTGATTTTCTCTTTCAACTCGTGTGTGCTGAATATTGCAGCCAAGCTTACATTGGGGTCGAGTTTCTTATACTCGTTAACAAAAACTTGCAAGAAGTCATTGTTATCGGCTTGGTTAGCAACAGCGTTGGCAATGGCTTTGTTAAAGTTAACATCGGGATTGTTGTTTGACAACTGCTTCAAAACATCGGCAACCGATATTTGAAGAGTAACGTTCATACCACCCTTGAGGTCGAGACCCAAGCCAATTTCCATTTCACGGCATTGTTGGTAGGTGTAATAACCCAAGTACACCTTTTCAGTCGAAATTGAGTCGATATACTCTTTGTAGAGAGTCTCATCACCGGCTGCATACTCCTCGGCCTTTGCATTATGGTGTGAAGTCACCATTGAGAACGAGAGGTAGAACAAACAGATCAAAGCCAACAAAGTAGCAATCACTCCTGTAAAAACTTTGTTTTGCATGTGTCTATTACTTTATGTTTTTTAATTTATAGTTTTCTCGCATTTTATTTAGCGTGCAAATATACGGTTTTTTTCTTTTATACAGCAATTTCGCATCTTTTATTTGATTTTTTAGCATAAAGAGTGGGCTAAACAGGCTATATTTTGTACCCAATACCACTTTTTTTGTATCTTTATCCCCTCAATTCACACAATGTATTATTATGAAATATAACTCATCGCTACGGTTCTTGCCGATAGCTTTACTTATTATATCGGTAGGGCTTATGCTCTTTTCTTGCGCCAATATGTCTCGCCCAAGTGGCGGACCCAAAGACGAGACCCCTCCGCGATACATCAAGGGCAACCCCTCACTCAATGCTTGCAACTTCAACGACAAGCGCATAGAATTGGAGTTTGACGAAATTGTGCAGGTTGATAAGCCCTCTGAGAAGGTTATTATTTCTCCACCTCAAATCAATATGCCCAAGATACAGGCTCAGGGCAAGAAAGTACGCATCGAGTTGCAAGACTCGCTACAGCCCAACACTACCTACACCATCGACTTCAGCGATGCCATTGTAGACAATAACGAGAAGAACCCCCTCAAAGGATTCAGCCTATCGTTCTCTACCGGTCCGTCGCTCGATTCGCTACAAATATCGGGCATACTGCTCAATGCCGAGAATCTGGAGCCTATCACCGGCATGCTTGTGGGTGCATACAGCAACCTCGACGATAGTGCCTTTACCACCTTGCCCATGGAGCGTGTGTCGTCGAGCGATGCACTCGGACACTTCACCATTCGCAACCTCAAGGCCAATACCCCCTATCGCATATTTGCATTGAAGGAGGCCAATCGCAACTATCGATTCGATGCTCCTACCGAAGATATTGCTTTTCTCGATACTGCATTTGTCTCTTATGCCGAGCCTAAGCAATATGCCGACACCATCTACACCGACTCGTTGACCGTAGATACTATTATATATATAGATTATAATAGCTTTTACCCCAACAACATCTTGCTTATGGCATTCAACGAGCATAAGAAAAACAGGTATATGGAAGATAAATCGCGTGCACAGCGCAACAAGCTCGACTTTATCTTCTCTACTCCTCACGACTCACTACCCACTATCACCCCTCTTAACTTCGAGGCCGATAGCAACTGGTATGTCTTGGAGAAGAACCTCACCAACGACACACTCTCTTATTGGATAAAAGACTCGCTCGTGTTCAACATCGACACACTCAAGGTTGCCATGCAATATTATCGCACCGACACACTCAACAACCTCACGCTGTGCGACGATACCCTCACCATGACCTACCGCGCTCCCAAAGAG
>CAJGDT010000049.1 GCA_904502265.1 uncultured Barnesiella sp.
GAATGGATATCAATACGACGAAATAGCGTCGCAGTTAAACATAAGCATAGGCACTGTAAAGAGTCGTATATCTCGCGCACGCACACAACTAAAAGTGTGGCTCAAGGAGTATCGTTGAGCCTATCCACAAAGCATATAAAATAACTAAAAGTGACAAAAAGTCGCTGAAATATGTTAATTTTGACAATTTGGCATGTTAATTTTGTCAGTATTTTTACATTTACAACCTATGGCACGAATATTGAATTTAGATAAGTGTAGAGACGACACAACAAAAAAAGTCTCACCTAATAATAATAAACAAACAATAAATATAGGAGAATAAGACAATGAAAACTGCAAGACGCTACAACAACGTATTTGATGCCCTTTATGACATATTTGACAACGACGCATGGATGTCACGCTCAACAGGTGCAGCCATTCCACCTATCAACATTATTGATAGCGAAGAGCAATATGAACTCGAATTTGCCGTGCCCGGCATGAGCAAAGAGGACTTCTGCATACAGATTGACACAAACGACAATCTTGTAGTAACAACCGAAAAGTCGACACAACTCGCCGAAGGAAAACGCTACTTGCGTCAAAGCTTCCGCTCGTCGGCATTTCGTCAAAGCATCGTGATGCCCGAGGATGTAGACCGCAATAAAATAAAAGCACGTGTCGAGAACGGCATACTATACATCGTATTGCCCAAGCTCAAGCCCGAAGTGGTTAAACCCGAGGTGCGCACCATAGGCATTGCCTAAACAACAGGATATTAATACCGAGTCATAGACTCACACACATAACACAAGGACATAAGTTTGAATTCTATTTAGTTTAGTTTGGTTTGTTTGTATTTTTCAGTAAAGAGGGCGGCCACTCGTGATGAGTAGCCGCCCTCGTCGATTATATTCATTGCCTCTACTGCGTGATTAATGTTTACAAACACACTACACAAATGGATATAAAAAAAGCCCGACATATTGTCGAGCTTTCTTTTCTTTTGAGCCTCTTGTCGGATTCGAACCAACGACCCCGAGATTACAAATCACGTGCTCTGGCCAACTGAGCTAAAGAGGCATGGAAGGGTAAGCTTACCACATCGCACCGCTACGACCTACTACCCTTGCTACGGTCAAGTCCTGGGGGGATTCACAGGGAGCTGGTCGTGTAGGACTTACCCGAGCACAAAGGTACTGCTTTTTTTATTATCTGCAAGCGTTTTGGTAAAAAAATATTCGCTTTTTTCAAAGATTTTTCACAATACACTGTAATACAGATATTTAACAAACTTACATTTTTTTATTTTTCGATCATTTTATTTTATCGAAGTGACTAAAGTGTGCGATTTTGCCACTTTCCATACTTGAAATATAGTGCCGAACAGAGCAAAATCACGGTCCAATATACATATTCGACCGACCAACACACCGCAACATCGGCTCGCAGAGCAAAAATTATAGCATAAATTGCCACCGCATAAAGTATCGTTGCCACAATTTCGACACCCAATGCCAGGCGGGTATTGCCCGTACCCGATACCGAGTGAAAGAATACACAGGCCGGTATGGCAATGAGGTTAAATCCGAGCATTACATACACCGACGCCACCGAACCTTGCAGGATATCCACATCGTTGGTAAAGACACTCATGAATGTTTGCGGTATAATCGCCACAATTATCATCAAAGGCACAATAACCGCATAGGCCATAGCCACACAGCGACGTATGATAAACATCACATCGTGTGCTCGCGATGCACCCAGGGCGTTACTTACCAGCGTACTCGCTGTAGAGGCAAAGGCTATAATAGGCATGAACAGGAGTGACGAACCACTGCGCACGATATTGGTAATGGCGAGTTGCTCCTCGCCGAGGTGTTCAATAGCCAAGAAAAAGACAAACCACACAGCGTGTGTCAGGAAGTTTTGTAACATCGTCCACACCGACAGCGAGAGTATTCCCTTGATAATATCGGGTGAGAACTTGATGCGAGAGCTAAACCCATAGTATTTCATGTCGAGCTTCGAGAGAGCATATATTACAAAATGCAGCATAGCCACACCCTCGGCCATGACCGAGCCAATAGCAGCACCGCTGATGCCCATAGCCGGCACACCCAACGCACCAAAGACAAATATGTAGTTGAAGACAACATTGGATACTGTGAGGATAATAGAGTTCCACATAAGCACACCCGTGCGGGTAATACCCACAAAGAAAGCACGACACATAACACTCACCGCCGAAAAGAGCAATCCCCAAATGCGCCAGTCGAGATAGTCGACACAAGCCTCATAGATTTGTGGCGAGGATACAATGGCCGACAGCAACTTAGGCGACAGCCACTTAGATAACAAAGCAAACAGTGCCGCAATACCCAAGAGGAAAAGAATACCTTGGATCACAATATCGCCTATCTTGGCATAGCTACCCTCTCCGTTGCGACGTCCTATAAAAATCTGTGCACCTACACTGAAGCCGAAGATGGCCATATATATAGTAAGGTAATAGACCGAGACAAGAGCCGTTGCACCCAACTCAATCTCACCCACGCGCCCCATATAGGCCGTGTCGGTAATATTTATAAGTGTTTGCATTACCAGACTGATAAGGATGGGATAGGCAATATGCCATATATCGCGATATTTATACATAATATAATTAAAAACAAAAAGAGAGGCTCACCTCAAGTAACACATGAGATGAGCCCGCAAACTTATAACTTCTATTACACCAATTTGTTTGTTGCAGTATCGGGGAATACCACCTTGGGCTCAAAAGTACGAGCCTCCTCGGCATCCATCCAAGCATATGCCATAATGATAACCACATCGCCGGGTTGTACCAAACGAGCAGCCGCACCATTGAGACATACGACACCCGAGCCACGCTCGCCACGTATCACGTATGTTTCAAAACGAGCACCATTGTTATTGTTAACAATCGAGACTTTTTCATTGGCAATAATGCCGGCTGCATCCATCAAGTCCTCATCGATAGTAATACTGCCTATATAATTCAAGTCGGCTTGTGTCACCGTTGCACGGTGAATTTTTGACTTAACAACTTCGATATACATTTTATGTAGGTTTAGTGTGTGTAATATCTTTTTATGTACTATTAGGGACGGCTATATGCTATATTATCAATAAGTCGCACCTCACCATTGTAAACGGTAATACAACCAACAATAAAGTTGCTTTCACTCCAATCCTTTACAGGCAACAATGAATTACCATCAACAATCTCATAATACTCCACCTTCATTTCGGGCACAGCATTAATGGTATCAACGACATGACTTATCGTCTCGGCCACAGTGTGAGACTTGGCATATTCGAGACTGGCAAAGAGAGTCTCGGCAATGCGAGGTGCATTGCGACGTTGCTCGGCAGTGAGACGTGTATTACGACTACTCAACGCAAGACCATCCTCCTCACGCACTATAGGACAAGCAATAATCTCGATATCGAACTGCAACTGCGCAGCCATAGCACGTATCACGGCAATTTGTTGGAAGTCCTTCTCGCCAAAGTAAGCACGATGCGGAGCAACCATATCAAACAACTTGCTAACGATCTGAGCCACACCATTGAAGTGTCCGGGACGGAATCGTCCCTCCATAACCTCAGCTACTGTACCTAACTCAAACACTCGAGTATCAGGCTCGGGGTAAACCTCCTCGACCGAAGGTGTAAAGACATAGGTACAGCCGGCCTTCTCAAGCATAGCGCAATCGGCCTCGGGCGTGCGAGGATATAGCTCCAAGTCGCGTTTATCATTAAATTGTGTAGGATTGACAAAAACACTCACTACGGTGATGTCATTCTCGGCAACACAACGCTCAACGAGCGAGATATGACCGACATGCAACGCACCCATTGTAGGCACAAGACCCACTTTCTTTCCTTCGTTGCGCGCAGCATCTACAAGTTGACGCAACTCAGCAATTGTTGTTATTCTCTTCATGACTTAGTGTCGATTGTAAAATTGATGCAAAGGAAATAAATAAACTACAAACAGCGAAACATAAGCCTATAAAATTTCACATAAAGAGTATAATTTATAGGCATAACGACCACAAAATTCAGAAAAAACGCCTTACACCAATGTTAAGTGTCGTAAAATTTGGATGAGAAAGCAATTTTTTTTATTATCTTTGCATCGGATATGTGTATCCTTACATGATGCACACCCAAGTAACACCAAGGAAATAAACATGAGCAAAGCAAAAGTCTTATTTATAGCCCAAGAAATGACGCCTTACATGCCCGAGAACGAGCTTGCTAAGACATGTCGCGAACTGCCCCAAGGCATTCAAGAAAGAGGTCATGAAATACGCGTTTTTATGCCTAAATATGGCAATATTAACGAACGACGCAATCAGTTGCACGAGGTAAAACGCCTATCGGGTATGAATTTGATTATCGACGATACCGATCACCCTCTTATCATCAAGGTTGCTTCTATACAGTCGGCACGTATGCAGATATACTTTACCGACAACGACGACTACTTCCAACGCCATCTTGGCGAGGTAGCCGACGAAGCCAATCGTGAAGATAATGATGAACGCAGCATATTTTTTGTGCGCAGCGTAATGGAGACCGTCAAGAACTTCCGTTGGGAACCCGATATCATCCACTGCCACGGATGGTTGGCATCTTTGGGCCCTATTTTTACCAAGAAGTCGTATGCCGACGATCCTTGCTTCCGCAACTCGAAAGTTGTCATCTCGCTTTACGACAACAAATTTACTCGCCCCTTCGATGCAAGATATGCCGAGAAGATTATTTTCCGCAATATCACACCCGCCGATATTCCTTTTGAATCGGGTAAAGAGGTTGACTACAATACTCTGTGCAAGTTTGCAATAGATTATGCTGATGGTGTAATTGCAGGTAGTGCAAACATCGACCAAGAGCTCATTGATTATGCCTTGGAAAAAGGAAAACTGTTCCTCCCCTATCAAGCCGAAGATACTCGCAATGACGCAGTTGACGAGTTCTACGAAAAAGTGTGGAACAACCAATAATATAACAAGATGATAAAACTATTGAAATACTTGACAGTCTTGTGCTGTTGTATATCAATCGTTGCTTGCGACGATGAAATAACAACCATAGGATCGTCACTCAATGACTCGTTGATCGAGATTACTGTCGATTCGACTTCTATAAAACTCTCGGGTAAATCGGAGTTTAATGATAGTATTATGGGACGTACCACCGACCCTCTCATTGGTAACCTTACTGTTAAAGGGTATGGTACATTGCGTACAGGCTACCTTACACAATTCATGCCTACACTCAACATCGACACCACCAATGTTACTCCAAGTACGCTCGACTCTATCAAGTTATATATGAGCTATTACAACGAAGACCTTACAGGCGACTCGTTGGCTCCTATGGTATTGAATGTCTACGAACTCGACAAGACCATAAAAAGTCCGTTATATACCAATATAAACCCTCTCGACTACTACTCGCCCGACAATCTTATCGCGAGCCAAGTATTTGGTAGCTCGACCGATGGTTTTGTAGACAAGAACAATAGCACCGAAAACAACACCGTTACCTACAAGCGTATCGATGTAAAACTCCCTATCGAGTTGGGAGAAAAGATCTTCAACAAATACAAAGAAGATCCTGAAGTTTTCTCTATGCCCTCGGAGTTTGCCAAGTTCTTCCCCGGTATATACATGAATACCTCATACGGTAATGGTCGTATGGTAAACATCAAGGGTATGTTCATGACCATGCACTACCGCACAATCGACGAAAAGGGCGAGATAGATACACTATCTTACAACTACATGGGTGTAACTCCCGAGGTGAGCAGTATCAACCATTTTACACTCACTCCCGACGAGGAACTCCTAAGCAAGGTAGAAGAGTATAACGCTGCAGGAAACAAAGTAATAGCGCAAGCTCCCGTAGGTTACATACCTATCATCAAATTCCCTGCCGGCAACATCATCAAAAAGTACCAAGAGAAGCTTGAAGAAAGCAACCGCATACAAAACATCTTAAACTATTTGTCGTTTACAATACCCGTTGTTGCCGACGAGAATGCAATGCTTGCTCCGCCCCAATATCTTCTTTTTGTGCGAGCATCGCAAGCCAAGGACTTCTTTGAGCAAAAGTTGCTTCCTGACGACATCAACACAATGTACGCTACATACGACAAGAACAAAGGTGTATACAACTTTGGCGACATAAGCAACTATATTGCCAGCATATTAAAACGAGAAGACCCTACAGTTACCGAAGACGACGAAACCATCGCTCTCATTCCTGTAAGTGTATTCTCTGAGACAAATTCTTCATACTACGAAACTACAACTTCGGTAGTAAGCGTTACACCCTACAGTGCATCACCCGCTATCGCTACACTTGACTTAGATGGCGCACAAATTAAGATTATATACACTACACAAAAGCCCATCGATTAAGGCATTGTGCAACGACAGGCAAGCTCATAGCTTGACAGTACAAATATAACAATAGGTAATGAAGAGGTTATGTCAATACACAATTGGCACAACCTCTTCAAGTTTTATATAGCACACTAATATTAAGGTAATTACAAACAATCAAAATTTTCTAAAAAATGAAAAAGACTTCACTACTACTGTTCATCGCACTACTCAGCGTAGTTTATGGCTTCGCGGCCGACTTGTGCCCCAATTATCCCATACCCGACAGCCCCGACACACTGCGAATCCTGGGCGTGGGCAACAGCTTTACCGACGACGGCATGATGTACTTGCCTGAGGTACTCGAAGCTGCCGGTATCGAAAATGTAGTACTGGGTCGCTTAATGATTGGCGGATGCACGCTGGAGCGTCATGTGAAGGAATATGAAAACAACAACCCCGCCTACATATACTATAAATCGGTCGACAACCAGTGGGAAACTGTAAAGGAACAGGCTACATTACTCGACGGATTGGCCGATGAAAAATGGGACATTCTTGTAATACAACAAGTATCAGGTATGTCAGGATTGTTCGAATCATATCAGCCTTGGCTCAACCGATTGATAGAAATACTGAGATTTAACAGCTTAAACGCCGGTGCAACAATCGTATGGCAACAAACATGGGCTTACGCAACAACATCAACCCATCCCGACTTCACCAACTACGCGAACAACCAGTTGGTAATGTACGAATACATCATGAAAAGCAACGAGCGACTGGTAGACACTACACCTATCGACATTATAATCCCCACCGGTACAGCCATACAAAACCTGCGTTCGCTGAAGCAAAACGACAATGATTATACACGCGACGGCTTCCACTTAGACTACAAGATGGGACGTTACACCGCCGCTTGTACCTGGTTCCAAGCCTTGATTGCGCCGGCATTCGATACATCGATACAAGGCAATAAGAGTAGACTGAAAGGTACCAAACAAGAGTTGAGCGACGAAGAGGCCGAGGCTTGCCACTTAGCCGTACGCCGAGCATGTGCACGCCGCTTTGCATTGTGGAAGTAACCCCTTCCTGTACAACACATCAATACACACATATACATACCACATCGAGAGCCATTGTCTTGATGTGGTACTTTTTTTATCTATTCACACCGTAATTTGTGGATATAAAGATGCTGTTTTGTGAGGAATGTACTATATTTGTAGAACATAGAATAGTACCATGAAGATAGAACTGCCTCAACACACCGAGAAACGAGCTACGCAGTTCACCAACGACTTGCGCACGCTCACTATTATAGGCGCCAATGGTGCCGGTAAGAGTCGCTTTGGCGATGAAATAGCCCGCCGTCGTGCCGATAGGGTATTTTGTATATCAGCACTCAAAGCCCTATTTATAAATCCCACCAGCAACAATACCATAGGCAATAATGTCACACGCCTATTCAACGAACTACAAGCCAAAACTACTTACCGTATAGAGGCCATCGATACAGAGTTTGAGCGTTTGATGTACTTGCTTATGTATGAGGAGTTTGTCAATGTAATCGCATACAAACAAAGCGAGAAACAACCGGGAAGACTACCACGCACCAAGCTCGACCGCGTACAACAGCACTGGGAGGCCATCTTCCCACAGAACAAGATGTTGCGCATGTCGGGCAAACTGAGCATCGTAGGTGGAAAAGACACTCAACCCTACGAGCCCACAAGACTGAGCGATGGCGAAAAGACCGTGTTGTATCTACTGTCGTCGGTACTATATGCCGAGCCTAACAACATTATCATGGTAGAAGACCCCGAGGTGTTTCTCCACCACTCTATCATGAAATCGGTGTGGGATACAGTTGAGCAACTTCGTCCCGATTGTACCTTTATATATCTTACACACGACCTCGAATTTGCAGCTTCACGCAACGACAGCACTTGCGTGTGGGTAAAGTCGTACGAAGCCGAGCAACAATCATGGGACTATGAAATATTGAGTAGCCCCAACGAACTACCCGAGGATGTATACCTTGACCTTTTGGGCAGTCGCAAACCTATTCTCTTTATCGAAGGTACCGACAATCGCAGTATAGATGTACGGATATACACCCTACTCTACCCTGAGTACACCGTAAAGCCATTGGGAGGTTGCTCAAAAGTAATAGAAACCACTCGCACATTTAATGACTTAAAGAGTTTCCATCATATCGAATCGCATGGTATAGTTGATCGCGACCGACGCACCCGACGCGAGATAGAAACCTTACGACAACGCAACATAGCTGTACCCGACGTTGCCGAGATTGAGAACCTGTTGCTCATAGAACCGGTTATACGCACCGTAGCGCGCCGTATGGGACTTAACGCCAACAACACCTTCGATACGGTACGCACCAATATCATCAATATGTTTACCGATGAGCTTGAGCAACAAGCTCTACTGCACACTCGTCACCGCACCAAGCGCGAGATTGAGTGCTTTATAGACCGTCGCTCGCACAACATCGACGACTACGAGGAACATATACGCACACTCACCGCCGAGTGCACTCCACGCAAACTCTACAACGAACTATGCAACAAATTCGAGCTATACGTATCGGAGCGCAACTACAACAAGATATTGCGCGTGTACAACCAAAAGTCGATGCTACCCAACTGCGGTATAGTACAATTGTGTGGTTTTGCCAGTAAAGACAAATACCTTAAATACATCCTCACCATCCTGCGAGAAGATAGCCAAGAAGCCAACGATCTCCGTCAAGCCATGCGCGAGGTTGTAGGCGTGGTGTAACAAGCCCAAACATCGAGCTATATAATACAGGAGCGAGCCCCGTTCTCGGCGCTCGCTCCTGCTATTTCTTTACATTCATTAAAATTTAAGACATACGCCTGCACCCAAAGACTTGTCTTTTGTAAATTGATTATCCATACAGCAAACGTTTACAGCCAGATTATCGGTTATATCATATTCATAAAGATTCGCTACAGAAATCGCCTCAGCAGACTTAATCTTACGCTCACCCATCCAAACAATACCTCCGCCAATGAGTATAGCAGCTCCTGCACCAACACCTCCAATCCAAATTTCTTCTGTCATAACTCCCAACGCAATACCACCACCAATACACAATGCACCTACAACATATCCTATTGTCTTTATAGTTTTTCCCGAATTTATCATATCCTGCTGCTTTAGATAAACAGAATTATCAATACCCTTGGATATATTACTACCAGAAACAGCAACACTATTTGTTATTTTACTACCTGCAGCATCAATACTCTGTGCTATGTCAGATTTTTCTTTAACAATATTTTCAAATACTTCTTTTGTGCCATTTTCATAATTAATTGCCAAAATTTTTTCTTTAGACATTGTATATATTGGACCATCTATATTTTCCCATTTTTTATACCGAATAGTAGATTCTGTAATTTCAACGACTTGAGCATTCAATAAACTTCCATCTCTAA